>JAZSJA010000117.1:0-7648 GCA_045534095.1 Acutalibacteraceae bacterium
GCTTTCTTCCCCTTTGATGGTAACATTGAGCGTGCAAAACGCAGCGGTGTTAAATATATTGCAGAACCCGGTGGATCAATCCGTGACGATGCTGTAATTGCTTGTGCAAATAAGTACGGAATGACTATTTCGTTTACAGGAATGCGTTTATTCCACCACTAAATTTGTCCATATTGTGTTTTTCGTGCTCGGGCGGTGCAGATAGCACAGCTCCTCGCACAAAAACGCCAATCTGAACAAATTACATTTGCCCATATTATGTTTTGGTACTCGGGCGGTACAAAGCGTACGGCACCACTCACCCCAAAGGTCAATCTGAACAAATTGCATTTGCCCATATTACCGTTTTGGGGCTCAATCAAACAACAAAAATAAACCCTTAAAATTAAAAAAAGAGGTACATTCATGAAAATTATGGTTATTGGTGGCGGTGGCAGAGAGCACGCCATTATAAAATCTCTTAAAAAGAATAAATCGGTTGAAACTATTTTCGCTCTGCCCGGTAACGGCGGTATTGCAGAGGATGCAACCTGCGTTAATATTGGTGCAAAGGATATTGAGAAAATAGTTGAATTTGCCAAAACCGAAAATATCGACTATGCCGTTGTAGCACCCGACGATCCCCTTGTTCTTGGATGCGTGGATGCTCTAAATGAAATCGGCGTTAAATGCTTCGGCCCCAACAAAGCCGCCGCAATTATTGAGGGAAGCAAGGTTTTCTCAAAAAATCTTATGAAAAAATACGGCATTCCCACCGCCGAATATTTTGTTTTTGATAAGGCGGAGGATGCTTTGGAGCATTTAAAAACCGCAGATATCCCTGTTGTTATCAAGGCAGACGGACTAGCCCTTGGAAAGGGTGTTATAATTGCCACCACCCGTGAGGAGGCCATTGATGCCGTTCACTCCATTATGGAGGACAAGGTTTTTGGCGAAAGCGGCAACAACATTGTTGTTGAGGAATTTTTAACCGGACCTGAAGTTTCGGTTTTAGCCTTTACCGATGGTAAAACCGTTGTTCCTATGGTTTCTTCAATGGATCATAAGCGAGCAGGGGATAACGATACCGGACTTAACACCGGCGGTATGGGTACAGTTGCTCCTAATCCCTATTACACCGAGGATATTGGGGCGGTATGTATGGAAACAATTTTCCTACCCACCATTAAAGCAATGAACTCCGAGGGCAGAACCTTTAAGGGTTGCCTCTACTTTGGACTTATGCTTACTCCAAAAGGCCCCAAGGTTATTGAGTACAACTGCCGTTTTGGTGACCCCGAAACTCAGGTAGTGTTACCCCTTCTAGAGAGCGACCTACTTACCATTATGCAGGCAGTAACCGATGAAACCTTAACACCCGAAATGGTTAAGTTTAAGGATGCATATGCTTGCTGTGTAATCGTGGCATCAAAGGGTTATCCCGTAAAATATGAAAACGGATTTGAGATTAAGCTTCCCCAGTCCACCGATTACAGCACCGTTTACGTTGCAGGTGCCAAGAAGGACGGAGAAAAACTACTCTCCGCAGGTGGACGTGTTCTTGGTGTTACCGCAATTGGTGACAATCTTAAAGATGCAATTGATAAAGCCTACGATTTAACCAGAAAGGTTGAATTTGAAAACGGCTTTTTCAGAAGTGATATTGGTCAACGTGCTCTTAAAGCATATAAAAACTAAAATATAGCGGCGAAATATTTTCGCAAGTTAAAGCGTGAAGACTTTTTAAAAATCTAATTAAAGTTAAAACGCTTTGGCTAAGGAGGATTTATGGTTTACAGAATTTTTGTTGAAAAGAAGTTAGGTCTTCGTCATGAAGCCGACCATTTAAAGGAAGATATAGTTTCCTTTTTACAAATCGGTTCTTTAAAGGAACTAAGACTCATCAACCGTTATGACGTTGAAAACATTACCGAGGAGCTTTTTAACGCTTCGGTTTCCACAGTTTTTTCCGAGCCTCAGCTTGATGAAACTGCCGATTCTTTTGAGGATGCTTCTGCCGCCGCAATTTTTGCAGTAGAATATCTTCCCGGTCAGTTTGACCAGCGTGCCGACTCTGCCGCACAGTGTATTCAGATTATCTCCAAGGGCGATCGTCCTACCGTTCGCACTGCAAAGGTTTACGCACTTTACGGCGATTTAACTGCAGAGGAAATCGAAAAAATCAAAAAATACGTTATCAACCCCGTTGAGGCAAGAGAGGCAGTTTTAGAAAAACCTGAAACCCTTGCAACCGATTATGAAATCCCCACCGAGGTTAAAACTCTTGAGGGCTTTTTAAAGCTTGACAGAAAGGGCTTGGAGGATTTTGTTGCTTCCTATGGTCTTGCAATGGATGCCGACGATATTGCATTTTGTCAGGAATATTTTAAAACTGAGGACAGAGATCCAACCATTACCGAAATCCGTATGATCGATACATACTGGTCAGATCACTGCCGTCATACTACCTTTTTAACCACTATTGACAGCGTTAAATTTGAGGACGAGCTTTTACAGTCCGCTTATGATGAGTATATTGCCGCAAGAAAAGAGCTTGGCAGAACCAAACCCATTAACCTTATGGATATTGGTACTCTTGCCGCTAAATATTTAAAGAAGCAGGGCAAACTAGATAAGCTTGATGAGTCAGAAGAAATCAATGCTTGTACCGTTAAAATCCCAGTTGACGTTAACGGTGTAGATGAGGAGTGGCTTTTACTCTTCAAAAATGAAACCCATAACCATCCTACCGAAATCGAGCCCTTTGGCGGTGCCGCAACCTGTATTGGTGGTGCAATCCGCGATCCCCTTTCAGGTCGTTCCTACGTTTACGGTGCTATGCGTGTTACAGGTGCTGCCGACCCCTTGCGTGCAGTTAACGAAACCTTAGAGGGTAAATTACCTCAAAAGAAAATTGTTACCACCGCCGCAGCAGGTTATAGTTCTTATGGTAACCAAATCGGTCTTGCAACCGGTCTTGTAGATGAGCTTTATCACGATGGCTACGCCGCAAAACGTATGGAGATTGGTGCAGTTGTTGCCGCCGCTCCCGCTAAAAACGTTCGCAGAGAGCGTCCCGACCCCGGCGACGTGGTAATCCTTCTTGGCGGTCGTACCGGTCGTGATGGTTGTGGCGGTGCTACAGGTTCTTCTAAATCCCACAATCTTCAGTCCTTAGAGAGCTGCGGTGCAGAGGTTCAAAAGGGTAATGCTCCTGAGGAGAGAAAACTCCAACGCCTTTTCAGAAATCCCGAGGCTTCCCTCTTAATCCGTCGTTGTAATGACTTCGGTGCAGGTGGTGTTTCGGTTGCTATTGGTGAGCTTGCCGACGGACTTCTCATCAACCTTGATAAGGTTCCCAAAAAGTATGATGGTTTGGATGGCACCGAGCTTGCAATCAGCGAATCTCAGGAAAGAATGGCAGTTGTTGTTGAGGCTAAGGACGTTGATAAGTTCTTAGAGCTTGCAGCTAAAGAAAACCTTGAGGCTACTGTTGTTGCCGAGGTTACCGCAGAGGCAAGACTTCGTATGACCTGGAACGGCAAAACCATTGTAGATATTTCACGCGAATTCTTGAATTCCAACGGTGCAGAAAAGCATATTGATATTGCTCCCGCTGCCGCCGCTGATTATAAAAAGGAAATCCCAACTAACTTTGCAGATGGTATGAAGGCACTTGCAGGCGACCTTAACGTTTGCTCCAAACGTGGTCTTAGCGAGCGTTTCGACTCCACCATCGGTGCAGGCACCGTGCTTATGCCCTTTGGCGGTAAAAATCAGCTTACCCCAATTCAGGCTATGGCTCACAAGGTTTCACTTGAAAAGGGCGAAACCAACACCTGCTCACTTATGTCCTACGGCTACAACCCCTTTATCTCCTCTGTAAGCCCCTACCACGGCGCATACTTAGCCGTTGTTGAATCTGCCGCTAAGCTTATTGCCTCAGGTGCAAAATTTGAGGAAGTATATCTCACCTTCCAAGAATATTTTGAAAAGCCCTTAAAGGATGGCAAGCGTTGGGGTAAACCCTTGGCCGCACTTCTTGGTGCGTTTATGGCACAAAAAGAGCTTGGCATTGCCGCTATTGGCGGTAAGGATTCCATGAGTGGTTCTTTTGAGGACTTGGACGTTCCTCCCACCCTTGTTTCCTTTGCAGTTACTACCGAAAAATGCACCGACATTGTATCTCCCGAGTTTAAATCGGCAGGGCATAAGGTTGTTTTAATCGCTCCCGAGTATGATGCAAACGGTCTTCCCGTTACCGCATCTCTCTTAGAGGTGTTTGATAAGGTTACCGAGCTTACCCGCAGTAAAAAATGCGTTGCATGTTATACTCCCACCTTAGGTGGCGTTGCCGAGGCAGTTCTTAAAATGGCAATGGGTAACTCCATTGGATTTAAATTTGGCGAAAATGTTTCGCTTGATGAAATCTTTGGTTACGCTTACGGTAGCTTTGTTTTAGAGGTTACTGATGATGTTAATATTGGTAAGGTTATTGGTGAAACCACAACCGAGACCAAAATCTGCTTCAACGGTAATTGTCTTGCACTTGAAGAGCTTCTTACCATTTATGAAGATAAGTTAGAGCCTGTGTTCTCCTGCAACATTAAAAACGAGGGCAAGGCTATTAAAACTGTAAGTTACGAAAGAGGCGAAAAACTTTCGCCCGCAATTAAGGTTGCAAGACCTAAGGTTTTAATCCCCGTATTCCCCGGTACCAACTGCGAATACGATTCCGCCCGCGCCGCAGAGCGTGCAGGCTTGGAGGCTGAAACGGTTATCATCCGCAACCTTACCGCATCTGCTATTGCAGAGTCTACCGAATACTTTGCTAAGAAGCTTGCCGATAGCCAGATAGTATTTATCCCAGGCGGTTTCTCAGGCGGTGACGAACCCGAGGGTTCAGGTAAATTCATTACCGCTTTCTTCCGTTCACCCGAAATTAAGGATGGCGTTATGAAGCTTCTTAAAGAGCGTGATGGTTTAATGTGCGGTATTTGTAACGGCTTCCAGGCACTCATCAAATTGGGCTTGGTGCCCTACGGCGAGATAATCGATACCGATGCTTCCTGCCCAACCCTTACATTCAACACCATCGGACGACATCAGTCCAGAATCGTTCACACCCGAGTTGCATCTAACAAATCACCTTGGATGAGCAAGGCTAAGGTTGGCGAGGTTTACACAGTTCCCATCTCTCACGGTGAGGGTCGCTTCATTGCAAGTGAGGATTTAGTTGAAAAGCTTGCTGATAACGGTCAAATCCTTACACAGTACGTTGATTTAAACGGCAATCCTACCGATGATATCCGCTTCAATCCCAACAATTCCGTTTGGGCTATTGAGGGTATTACCTCTCCCGACGGACGTGTACTTGGTAAAATGGGTCACAGCGAACGTGTTGGCGATAATCTTTATCGCAACGTTGAGGGCAACTATAATCTTGGACTTTTTGATAGTGCTTTTGAGTATTATAAATAATATTTAAGGAAGGATGAATATTATGTATAAATCCGATATTGAAATCGCACAGGAATGTGTGATGCAACCCATTACTGAAATCGCCAAAGCTGCCAACGTAGACGAAAAGTACATTGAGCAGTACGGCAAATACAAAGCAAAAATCGATCCCGCTCTTTTAAACGAAACAGGTCGTGAAGACGGTAAGCTTATTCTGGTAACGGCAATTACCCCCACTCCCGCGGGTGAGGGTAAAACCACTACCACCATTGGTCTTGCAGACGGACTTAAAAAAATCGGCAAAAACGTAACCGTTGCACTCCGCGAGCCCTCTCTTGGCCCCGTATTCGGCGTTAAGGGCGGTGCAGCAGGCGGCGGATACGCTCAGGTTGTACCCATGGAGGATATTAACCTACATTTCACAGGCGACTTCCACGCAATCGGTGCGGCTAATAACCTTCTTGCCGCAATGCTTGATAACCACATTCAACAGGGCAACGCTTTGGGTATTGACGTTAAGAAAATCACCTGGAAACGCTGCGTTGATATGAACGACCGTCAGCTCAGAAACGTTATTGATGGTCTTGGCGGCAGAATGCAGGGTGTTCCCCGTGAGGATGGATTTGATATTACCGTTGCCAGCGAAATTATGGCAATACTCTGCCTTTCTAATTCTATTACTGACCTTAAAGAGCGTCTTTCACGCATAATTGTTGGTTACACCTATGATGATAAGCCTGTTACTTGCGGCGAGCTTAAAGCTGCTGGTGCAATGACCGCCCTTTTAAAGGATGCTATTAAGCCTAACCTGGTGCAGTCCTTAGAGGGTACTCCCGCATTTGTTCACGGTGGACCTTTTGCTAACATTGCTCACGGCTGTAACTCCGTAATGGCTACCAAGCTTGCCCTTAAAATGGGTGACTATGCTATTACCGAGGCAGGCTTCGGTGCCGATTTAGGTGCAGAGAAATTCCTTGATATTAAGTGCCGTATGGCAGGTCTTACCCCCGATGCAGTTGTAGTTGTTGCTACCGTTCGTGCCCTTAAAATGCATGGCGGACTTGCAAAAACCGAGCTTAACAATGAAGATTTAGCTGCCCTTGAAAGGGGTGTTCCCAATCTTCTTCGCCACGTTGCAAACATTAAAAACGTGTATAAGCTTCCTTGCGTGGTTGCAGTTAACCGTTTCCCCACCGATACCGATAATGAAATTGATTTCATTATTGCAAAATGCAAAGAGCTTGGGGTTAACACCGTTCTTTCCAACGTTTGGGCAGAGGGTGGCGCAGGCGGCATTGACCTTGCAAAAGAGGTTGTTCGCCTTTGCGACGAGGAAAAAGGTGACTTTACCTTTGCTTACGAGCTTGAGGGAACCATTGAGGAGAAAATTGAAGCCGTTGTTAAAAAGATTTACGGCGGTGACGGCATAAACGTTCTTCCCGCCGCCAAAAAGCAGATTGCTCAGCTCACAGAGCTTGGCTTTGGAAACTGCCCAATTTGTATGGCGAAAACTCAGTACAGCTTCTCAGACGATCCAACCAAGCTTGGCGCTCCCGAGGGCTTTACAGTAACCATTAAAAACGTTAAGGTTTCTGCAGGTGCAGGCTTTATAGTAGTGCTTACCGGCGACATTATGAACATGCACGGTCTGCCCAAGGTACCTGCCGCAGAGAGAATTGACGTTGATGAAAACGGCAAAATCACCGGCCTTTTCTAATTTGTTAAAATAAAGAGAAGATAAAATTGAAAAATCTGCAATAAAAGTGTGAAAGCTTTTATTGCAGATTTTATGTTTTATAAATCACATTTTCAAACCGTAGAGGCAGGTGCCTCGACTGCCCGCAAGAGTTAGCACAAATTAAAGGATTTTTACGGACAGTCCGGGAGGCCTGTCCCTACAATATCGCCCATAATTTGTACATATATCAACGGGACGTCGAGGGCGCCGTCCCCTACGCTGAAACCCTTTATTTATGCGGTTTTTTAAAGTTTGGTTAAATCACCTTATTTTTATATTTAAAAACATTGCAATTTTCCATATTTATGATATAATAATAATGCAACACGAATTTAATAAACTCTGTGCGGGGGATAATACCTTGGTAAAAGGTGTTTTCCTCTAATTCCCGTATGGAGTTAATTCGTGTTGCAACGACCGAGGACAAACACTTTTTCAGCACATCTCCTCGGGGGTGTGCTTTTTTATTTA
>JAZSJA010000011.1:0-16186 GCA_045534095.1 Acutalibacteraceae bacterium
CCCCTCTTTACAATCGGGCTTTTTGCGCTCCTTTTCGATTCCCCGCTGTGCTAAAAGCACAGCTTTTGCGATCAGGCACAAAAAAAATCGTAACGATTGTTACGATTTTTTGGTGCCTACTCGCGGAATCGAACCACGGACACAGGGATTTTCAGTCCCTTGCTCTACCAACTGAGCTAAATAGGCGTGATATAATTTGATAAAAAAATAACCATTTTATAAAAATGGCGACCTGGAAGGGGCTCGAACCCTCGACCTCCAGCGTGACAGGCTGGCATTCTAACCAGCTGAACTACTCGGCCGTGTGTGGTGGGAGCTACAGGGCTCGAACCTGTGACCCTCTGCTTGTAAGGCAGATGCTCTCCCAGCTGAGCTAAGCTCCCCTATACAATGAAAGTAAATATTAAACTCATTAAGAGTTTATGGAGCGGATTACGAGGCTCGAACTCGCTACCTCCACCTTGGCAAGGTGGCGCTCTACCAGATGAGCTAAATCCGCATAAATGGTGCCTCCGATCGGAATCGAACCAATGACACGGGGATTTTCAGTCCCCTGCTCTACCGACTGAGCTACAGAGGCGTAATTGGCGACCTGGATGGGGCTCGAACCCACGACCTCTAGCGTGACAGGCTAGCGTTCTAACCAGCTGAACTACCAGGCCAAAAAGTGGTGGGAACAACAGGGCTCGAACCTGTGACCCTCTGCTTGTAAGGCAGATGCTCTCCCAGCTGAGCTATGCTCCCACGTTTTGTACGCCTGAAAAACAACTCTCTGTCGGCGACGCATATTATACTACCACAACCGAACTCATTTGTCAACACTTTTTTTTAATTTTTTTTAAAAATTTTTTATTATTGACTTTTTGCCAAAAATCTCACCTCATTTGGTGAAAACTTATATGATTTATCACAAAAATGGCACTTGATTTCCACCTCGGGGAGTTCGTCTGCCATTTTATTTAATTCTTCTGCCCCCAAAGTTATAAGGGCTGTTTCTATTCTTTCTCTTGAACAATTACACTTATAATAAACCTCATGCTCATAAAGAACCTCAAGATCAAATTCACAAAGAGCACGTCTTAAAATGCTCTCAGGGGTTTCGCCGCTTTGGAGCATCGCTGTAACAGATGGGAGGTTTTCCATTCCCTTTTCGATTTTTTCGATAACCTCCTCACCGGCGGCGGGAAGCAATTGAATAATATATCCGCCTGCGGCCTTAACGGTGAGATCAGGGTTAACAAGAACCCCCAAAGCACAAACTGTGGGAATTTGTTCGCTTATGGCATAGTATGCGGTAATGTCCTCGGCAATTTCACCCGAAACAAGGGGCACGCATCCATTATAAGGCTCTTTCATACCTAAATCTTTGGTTACGTACAAATTGCCGCTCCTACCTACTGCACCCGCAACATCCAGCTTACCTTTATTATTAAGGGGGATTTCCACAACGGGGTTGGTAACATAACCTCTAACGTCGCCCTCCCAATCCGAAACAACAATTAAATTACCTGCGGGGCCACCGCCTGCAAGCCTTAGAGTTAAAGAATTATCTTTACTTTTTAGCATATTACCCATCATAGAGCCTGCGGTTAAAAGGCGTCCAAGAGCAGCGGTATTAACGGCTGAGGTTTTATGAATACGCTCGGCTTCGGCTACAATATCGGTAGAGTCTATGGCGGTTGCCATAACAAGACCATCTGAAGTTATACATCTTATAATTTTGCCCATTTTTATTTCTTCCTTACTATATAAGTTATTCTTTCGGTTTTTTCGCAAGGTTCAAAGTCGGTCATATCATCTAACGTTTCAACAAGTTCCAACCCCGCATTATTTATTGCAGATTCAATCTGCTCCTTAGTATAGGCAACCTCTGAAAAGTTTTCCATAAGCCGCTCATAACTGCCATTTTTATTTTCTACAAAAAAATCAAGGTAAATATCTACTGTGTTTTCGCCCACGTATTCATTTTGCCAAACGCAAAAGGCAGTTTCATCCTCTCTTACAAAAACGTTATCACCCAAAACCTCTTTGTGTTTGTAGGGAGTGTTCATATCAAATATAAAAAGTCTATCCTTCTCTAAAAACAAAGAAACCCTTTCTATTGCTTTTGAAAAATTTTCATACTCGGTAATATGATTAAGACTATCCAGCATACATATTGCGCCATCTACCGTACCGTAAAGTTCAAGCTCCTCTGCATACTGATTTAAAAAGAGGGGGTTAGTTGCTCCCTGCTCTAATTTAGACATTGCTGCGGCAAGCATACCCTCTGAGCAATCTACACCTATGACATCTATACCCGCCTTTGCAAGAGGAAAGGAAAAGTTACCCGTACCACAGGCTAAATCCAAAAGCAGAGTTGGACGTCTGTCATATTTTTCAAAAAGCTCTAAAATACGCTTTGTGCGGGTGGAATAATCTACATCCTCCGTAAAGCGATCGTAACATTTGGAAAAGGCATCGTAATCTGCCATTATTTTTCATCCTCCGTTTTAAAGGCAAAAAATCTTTGACCAAAATAATTAAGCACAATAAACATACCGCTACCTGCAAGCATTGCAAGATTATCCTTAATGCTTACCGAAAATCCGCTAAAAATCCAGTACGCAGCAGGCTTTGCAAGACCATAGGCAACCAAATAGCAAATTGCAATGGTTAAAATGAACTTCAAAACCTCTTTTAAAGATTTTTTTGTTTGTTTAAAGGTATAATACTTATTTAAAAAGTAACTTACTATGCTACCTACAACGTAATTGGCAACTGTGGATACAGTGTAACCTACCCCACAAAGATTATAAAGCAAAAACATAACGCCATTTCCCACAAGGGTATTTATTATCCCTACAAGCAAAAATTTAAGGGTTGTTTTATCAATAATTTTATTCATAGTACAACTTACCTCACTTAAAATATTATAACATATTTATTTTTATTGTCAAATTGTTATTTGAAACGCGTGGCGTTTCATCCAATGACGACATAGTTTGTGCAAAACCTATTCGGAATAAAAACTTGCGTTATTTTTAAATATATTGTAAAATAAAAGCATCAAACGCGAAGGTGAGATTTTATGGCTAAAAAAAGTAACACTAAAAGTAAAATTGTATCGGCAGCTTGGAAGCTTTTTTACGAGCAGGGCTACGACTACACAACCGTTGATGAAATTATAAAAGAATCGGGCACTTCACGTGGTTCATTTTACCATTATTTTGACGGTAAAGATGCCCTTGTAGGTTCACTTGCATATCTTTTTGATGAAAAGTACGAGGAACTAATTCCCGAAATAGATATTGAGGACAACAGCATTGAACTACTTTTGTTTTTGAACTCCAAGCTTTTTGAGATGATTGAAAATACCGTAGATTTAGAGCTTATAAAGCGTCTTTATGCCACACAGTTACTTGCAAAGGGCGAAAAACAACTTTTAGACCACGACCGAGTTTACTACCGCCTGCTTAGAAAAATTATTATTGCAGGACAAAGAAATGGATTTATAACCACCGCAA
Organism: Acutalibacteraceae bacterium; assembly: GCA_045534095.1. Classification (GTDB taxonomy): domain Bacteria; phylum Bacillota; class Clostridia; order Oscillospirales; family Acutalibacteraceae; genus UMGS1279. The sequence continues at coordinate 3,507 of JAZSJA010000011.1, forward strand.
ATTCAGTAAATGAAATTGTTAAATACTACGCCTTTTGTGAGAGGGCAATTATTTACGATTGGTGCTTGGTTTCGGGGGAATATTCTTTGACTAAAATAGGCAACGAACAAATGAAATTCTTTTTAAGTAAACTAAAGGCATAAAATTTATTTTTTGTATATATTCTTGTACAGAATATAATATAGTTAATTTTGCCTTTATTTAAGCAGATTTACAGCAATTTTTAAAACGGAGTACAGATTTTATTCTGTACTCCGTTCTCTATTGCATTTCTGTTAATAATATGTTAAAATAATCTGGTATTTTAATTTAGTAAGGTAAAGTAATAAATTTTCCCTTACATATAATAAAGGAGTTGTTTTTATGGAACTTGCAGCATTTATAGTTTATTTTGCTGCTATGCTTGGTATAGGCTTGTTTTTCTTTTTAAAGTCTAAAAACCAAAGCGGAGAAAAAGAATACTTTTTAGGTGGCCGTTCAATGGGCCCTTGGGTAACTGCAATGAGTGCCCAGGCATCGGATATGAGTGGTTGGCTTTTGATGGGTCTTCCCGGAAGTATACTTGCTTTTGGTTTAGGTCAAGCCTGGATTGGCATAGGCCTTGCCCTTGGTACCGCTCTTAACTGGATTTTAGTTGCTAAAAGACTTCGTAGATTTTCTAAAGCCGCAGACGATTCTATCACACTTCCTCAGTATCTTACCAATCGTTTCGCATCTTCAGGACAGGGACTAAAGGTTGTATGTGCAATTATCTTCCTTGTGGCGTTCACCATTTACGTTGCTTCGAGCTTTGTTGCCGGTGCAACCGTACTTTCAACAGTATTACCTAAGCTTAAAGATTATGCACTTCTTATTTTCGCCGCCATCCTCATTGTCTACACCTTCCTTGGTGGATTCAAAGCAGTTTGTTGGACAGACTTTTTCCAAGGTATACTTATGCTTGTAGCACTTCTTGCTATTCCCATTGTTATTCTTGTTGTTAAAGATTTAGATTTCAGTGCACTTAATAACGTTTATACATATATGGATGGCAAAGATGTTGTAACCTGCTCTTTTACCGGCAACTTATTCTCTGCAAGCTGGCAGGAAATTGCAACCGGTCTTGCATGGGGTCTTGGTTACTTTGGTATGCCTCATATCCTTGTAAGATTTATGTCCATTAAAAAATCTTCAATGGTTAAAAAGAGTTCTATCGTTGCTATTATTTGGGTTGTTCTTTCCCTTGGTGCAGCAATTTTAATTGCCGTTTACGGACGTGTGCTTGTTGGTGATAAGCTTTTACCTGCAGGTAACCAAAAACTTATCTTCATTGAGCTTGCAAGAATGTTGTTCCCCGGTTTTGTTGCAGGACTCTTAATGTCAGCAATTATAGCCGCTGCTATGTCCACCGCTGATAGCCAACTTTTGGTTGCATCATCTTCATTTACAAGTGATATTTATAAGCCTATATTCAGAAAAAAAGCTTCTGACAAAGAGGTTATGTGGGTAGGCAGAATTGCCGTTTTAATAGTTGCTGTTGTTGCTTACTTCATCGCAAGCAGTGAGGGTGAGGGTGCCCAAGCCATTATGAACATGGTTGAAAATGCTTGGGGACTTTTCGGTGCCGCATTTGGACCTGTAGTTATTCTTTCTCTCTTCTGGAAACGCTTTAACTATGCAGGTGCTGTTGCAGGTATTTTAACCGGTGCAATTGCCGATATTGCTTGGCTTGTTCTGTTCACAAGCACCATTAACGATGCCGTTATTTACGACACTAAGGTTTACGAAATTCTTCCTGCATTTATCATTGGTGCTATTGTTGCAATTGTTGTTACCCTCTGCACAAAAGCTCCGGGCGAAAAGGTTACCGCCATTTATAATGCCGCAACCGATGCATCAATCGATGACTAATTGAATTATAAAACATTTAACCCCCGACCGTAACAGTCGGGGGTTGTTTTTATGGACATATTAAGTTGTTTGATTTATTTATGGTTTACAGCAAATCTTTTATCTCAAGCTTAAAGGTATCAAAATCACCTTCTATAAATCCATCTTTTCTAAGTATAAAAAACGAATTATCACGACCGCGAATAGCAATGCAGTTTTTACTCTCAAAAATCTTATAAATTCTTTTATACTCAAGTCGTCCGTGTTTGCCATCGCTTGTTTCTAAGGTTAGTACAGAATCTTGGGCAGTGTAGGTGTATTCAATTGGATTACCATTTAAATCTAAACTCTGCCTATACATATTTTTCCCGTTCGATATAAAAACAAAAACCATTGCTACGATAGCAAGTAAAAAGGGAATTGTAGAGGAAAGATTTATTATATGATTCACAAAGAAATCTATAAGGCCTGAGGCTATAAACAAAATACAAACCGCGTATAGCACCAAATACAGTGGAGTTTTAATATAAATTTGTAAATTGATTTCATTTATATCTTTTTTAGAAACTACTGTTTTATTTATAAATCTGTTCATAAAGCGCTCCTTTAAATTTTAATTTCCACAACTTTTTCTTCACCGCAAAAAACCTTTTCTACCGGCATATCATAAATTGCGGTGGGTGTAGGGAATTTGCCGTAAGCAAACATATAATCGGGATTTAAAAATGTGTTTTTTGAAATATTCCATATATGTAGGTCGGCGTCAACCTTTTGAAAAAAATCCAAGCTTCCACAATTGGGTGTTCCGTGATGTGGAATCTGCAAAATATCACTTTTTAAGGATTCGCCATAAAGAGAAATTGCTTTATTACCCAACGAATCTGACATATCGCCTGTCCAAAGAATAGTTTTATTCCCTACAGTTTGCCTTATAATCATTGAAAAATAATTCATATCCTTTGCATCTTCAGGCGCATCATCAGCAGTAAGCAAAATTTCAAATTTCACTCCGTCGAAATCAAACACGTCACCTTTAATGGGAGTTATTATTTCGCTGCCTTTCATACTTTGCAAAATGTTTTCTATTTTTTGGGGATAATCAGGATTCTCCCAATCATTTTTAGGCTCCCATGTTTTAGGTGGGAATTTTCTTATTATTTTTTCAATTACAAAATATTTATCAAGTCCCAGGGCTTCAAGATGTTCTAGTAGATTTGTATGGTCATCATGTGGGTGGGTAATAAACAAAGCCGCAATGGTAATTATCTCGCTACCGCATATTGTTTGAAGCTCTTTAACAAAATTTTCAAACAGTTTTTTGCTTGGAATATTTGGGGTTAAAAGATTTACACACCCCATATCCATTAAAACAAGACGGTTGTCATTAAGCCTTATATAAAAACTTCTATCACTTACAGACGAAGCGAAAATCGATATGTTTGCGTTGTTATTTTCCATAACAATTACCCTTTAACAGAATATTTTTCTAACAGACGTGCTCTTTCTTCCCACAAATTTTTTGAAAGATCTACATAATAGGTATGGGGCTTTTCAAAACGCTTAACCTCATCCCAAAGGGTATCAACCTGCTCCTTACAATACTCAGCAGATTCCTTTACAGTTGGAACATTATAAACACATTCGCCCTTATCAAATATACGTACCGCCAAAGGCTTGGCAGTAAAATTAGTAACAACTTTACGTTTCCAAGTGTGTTCGGGATCGAAAATCTCATAGGGCTTTGTATCCTCAATCACCTCATGATGGAGAGTTATTACGTCGGCAATGGCCTTACCTGTTTCGTTGTCAAAAAGACGCCACGCCCTTTTGAAAGAGGGAATGGTTATTTTTGCAATGTTTTCGCTTATTTTGATTTTAGGAATAATATTGCCTTCTTTAGTTCCCGTTGCAACAAGCTTATACACACCGCCAAAAACAGCCTCAGAGGAGGCGGTAATGAGTCTTTCGCCTACGCCAAAGGTATCTACCGCCGCACCTTGAATAAGCATATCACGAATTAAATATTCATCAAGGGAGTTTGACACGCAGATTTTGCAATCGCTAAAACCGGCATCATCCAGCATTTTACGGACTTTTTTGGTAAGATAGGTAATATCTCCGCTATCAATTCGCACACCTAGGGGACGAAATCCCTTTGGAACTATAACCTCGTTAAAGACCTTTATTGCGTTTGGAATACCCGATTTAAGCACGTTATATGTATCTACAAGGAGCATACAGCTATCGGGGTATTGCTCTGCATAGGTTTTAAAAGCGGTATATTCGTCTTTATAAAGTTGAACCCAACTATGAGCCATGGTGCCTGAGGGTTTTACTCCAAAATCCTTTGCCGCCTTAACGCAAGAGGTACCTACACAACCACCAATTATTGCCGAACGAGCACCTAAAACAGCGGCATCATAGCTATGGGCTCTTCTTGCACCAAATTCCAAAACCGCTCTGCCCCCCGCCGCACGAACAATTCGATTAGCCTTAGTGGCAATAAGGGACTGATGATTTACGGTTAAAAGCACCATGGTTTCAATAAGAAAGGCTTCAATTGCAGGACCACGCACCGTAACGATTGGCTCTTTGGGGAATATAGGTGTGCCCTCGGGTACAGCCCAGACGTCACAGGTGAATTTAAATTCTCTGAGATACTCCAAAAATTCATCACCGAAAAGGTTCAAACTGCGGAGATATTCAACATCCTCATCTGTAAATTTAAGTTCCTTAAAATATTCAATGAGCTTTGATATGCCCGCCATAATAGCAAAGCCGCCATCGTCGGGAACGCGGCGGAAAAACATATCAAAATAGCAAATAACGTCTTTATCCTTCGAATAAAAAATTCCATTTGCCATTGTAAGCTCATATAAGTCCATTAACATGGTAAGATTTTCTTTCATCTTAATACCCTTTTTTCGTTTTTAAATATACTTATTGGCTGTTACACCTTTAATGCAACAGCCAATTTTTTAAACTATTTTTCTTCGGAAAGTTTTACATCGGTAACAACAACGTTTACTCGTGTAACGGCACTACCTGTCATACCTTGAAGTTTTTCTTTAACTCCGGTCTGAATTTTTTCTGCAATATCGCAAACTCTGTATTTATCGCTCACCTTTACAAAAAGTTCAATATCGATAATGCCTTGATCTGTTGTAACTGTAACAGCCTTTGTGCCACCTTTTTTACCCAAAATTTTAGGCATTGAGATAGGCCCCCTAGACATTCCGATAACGCCTTCAGTTTCAAGCGTTGCCATTTCTGTCATACGGGCAATAACTTCATTATTTATAGCTAATCCGGAACCACCATTTGCCATAACGCAAACCTCCTTGTTTTTATGTACATTATTATTATACCACAAATTTTAAATAGTACAACTATTTTTTATTAACAATTTTAATGTTTTCTAAAGAAATTTTGGTTTGAGAGGTTACCGCATCTTGTATTTGCAAAATTTGGGCGGGTAAAAGTTCATTTGCCTGCACAATCACGCTAACGCTATTGTCCCCAATTACCACAACCGTCTTTTCGAAGCCTTTGGCCTTGATTAGGGTTTCTATTGAGGCTTCTTTTTCCATTCGCTCGGCAATGATAGCCATTTTTTCGGTAGCTGCCACCTTAGCCTTGGTATCTGAATCCACGTTTTTTACAGTATCCTCCAAAAGGGCTAGTGCCTCATCACGGGATTTTTTGCGTTGTGCTTTGGCCTCAATAAAATAATCAGATTCTGCCGACGCCTGAAGAGAGGGGGCTTCGCTAAGGGTTGCCACGTATTTAGTATCTCCTAAATTTTTGTTTGATTCCGTATCTTCCACGTTCATAAATCCTCCCGCTGCAGTTGAATACTGCATATTTAGCCAAACCGCCCCTCCAAGAGCGGCGAGAAGCACTGCTGCAACTATATGTTTTGTGCCGAAAATCTTTTTCTTTTTCATTGGTTTTCGCTCCTTAAAATTGATTATTAAAGGGTTTTGTCTATTACCGTTAACTTGCTTCAGCAATACTTATTTTTCTGCCGGGTACTCCTAGCATAGCCGAAACCGAATCTAAAATCAAATCATAGTTCATATTATTTATGCCACTCGCTACTATTGCCACCCCCCTGACTCCCGGATTTTTCTCGGTTACTATAAGGGCGGTTTGTTCTCCATCCTTACCCTCTACAATTATGTATTCCTGTTCGCTTTTATGACTTTCCTTGGTGGTTATAACGTCGCTAGCCTTATCCTCGGTTTGATTAGTATCTAAGGTGTTTTGATTGGCATATACGTATTCACCTGTATTTTCAAGAGTAACAGCAACCACACAATTTTTATTGCCCGTAATAGCCGTTACAAGCTTTTTGATTTTCCCCTCCAACTCTTTACAATAACCCGCATTACTTTGTTTTTGTGAAGGAGCAGGGGTATTAGCTTTATTGCCATCTCCGCTAAAAGCAATTAAAATCATACCTATCAACCCAACTATTATAAAAGTGGTAATTTTTTTATTGCCCTTAAAAAGTTTTTTAAGAGGTAATAATACCTGCTCCATAATGCCTCCATCACCTTACCAAATCTATTCCCGTTTGTTTTTTTATAATTTCTTTTGCTATAAAAAAATCATCGTCGTTCACAAATTCTATACGTGCTTTAGTAATATTTATGCCGGAGTGCTGTTGATTATCCATAATTACAGCAACTTCTTCGATTTTAATATTACACCTTTCCAGTAAATCTTTCAGCACGTATTCTGTTGTGCTTGCACTTATTGATTGAGCTTTGATCATTGCTGAATCTGTGTTTGCCGTTGGAAAATCTTCAAAGGGATTTTTCAAAGCCACCTTAAAGGTTGTTACAATTACAGAAATCAGAAAAATTCCCATTGCGTATTTAAAAATATTTTCTGTAGCTCCCTTTGGAACCAAAAACCATAATGCAGTAAGAACTACCGAGGCAACACAAAGGGTACCAAAAAACGAAAGAATAGAATCCATATTATCCTGCCCCTGAAGAGATTGCAAGTGAGATTATAAAAAGTAGGGTTATAAAACAGACTGCCGAAAGAAGCACCGAAAGGCAAAAATCCACCGACCTGATAAGATTTTCTACCTGTTTTATGCCAAAAACCTCAGCAACACCCGCTGCTATCCACATAGAAAATCGCCACAAAACAAGTTGTATCACCGTTGGCAATGCCATAATTATAATTGCAACTACTGCATAAATTCCAATGCTTGATTTTAAAAGTCCCAAGCATCCCCTTGCGGTATTTACTGTTTCGGCTATGGCGGGACCCATAATTGGAATGGCGGTGCTAAGCATAGCCTTGGAGGTACGCGTTGTAAGTCCATCACTTACCGCTGAAAAGGAATTCTGAAGTGAAAGTATGCTTAAAAACAAGGTTGTAGCAATTCCCATAGCCCAGGTAGAGGTTTTTTTAATCCACCCGGAAAGTCGTGAAATCATTGGTATTGGGGAAATTCCTCCACATATTCCAAGGCAGAGAACTGCACCCGATAAAGGCACAAAAAAATAAGATATTAAATAAGATACGACCTCTGATGCACCTAACAATAATGTTGAAAATCCCCCGGCTGATGCCATTTTTCCCATTGAAATCATAACGCCGGTATACACGGGCACAAGTCCCAGCATAAAATTTGAAATTGACTGAACTACGGTTTTTACGCTGTCCATAAGGGTGAAAATTGGCATTACAGCCACAATGCTTGCAATAAAACAAGCGAATACCGAAGGACTGTTTTCTCCAATATTTGTTGTGGCAACACCCTCAAAGGATGCGAAAATGAGCAAAATACCTATTATGGATAGAGTTGTTTTAAGGGGTGCCTTTATTCCATCGGTGAAAAAATCGGTTATAAGCTTTAAAACTTTTTTTGTTTTAGGGGCTTTGGTAGAATTGTAAGTTTCGACGTCTATTCCTATATCCCTTAATATTTCCCTTGTATCATCTGATAGTAAATCATCCAACTCATCGGCACCGCTAATTTCAAACTGACGCTTATAAATATTCTCGGCGGTATTCTCGGCCGATACCGAAGTAGTAACCAAAATAAGAAGAAAGATTAAACTCAGCATAAAAAATCCTATTTTTTTAAATCTTTTCATCACAAAAGCGACAACCCTACTCCAAGAATATTTTTTAGAATTGGCAAGGATAAAATAAGCAAGGTGATTTTTCCCGCCATTTCCACCTTTGAACCCAAGGAGGTCTGTCCGAAATCATTACATAAATCTACCGAGAATTTTGTTATTATGCATATTCCCAAGGCCTTTAAAATATAGCTTGTATGCCCTTTAGAAACGCCATATTCCACCAGCATATCACTCAAGGTAACCAGCGGCTCAGCTAACTCATTAATCAAAAAAATCAGTATTATTCCACCTGCTAGAGTTGCGGTAATCAAAGCGTACTCAGGGTGATATTGCCTAAGCATAACAATTAACGCAAGGGCAACTAAAGAAAGCAACGCAATTTTAATCATAGTTACAAATCAAAAATCTCTTTTATTGTTTCGAATAGATCACCTATAACCTGTACCACCATAAAAAGTACAACTACCAGTCCTGCAAGGGTGGTAAGCATTGCCTGATCTTCCCTGCCGGAGCGAATAAGCAGTTGATTTAAAACCGCCACGATTATGCCGATAGCCGCTATTTTAAAAATAAAATCAATATCCATTTTTCCTACCTAAATCATTATAATAAACATTATTAGTGCAAGGCTCAAGGTTAGCCCAAGCGACAATCTGCTTTTAACCGAATATGCTTCCGCCGAATTATTTGCCATCTGCTCGAATGCCGAAAAATAATAATCACAATGATTGAGTTGACCCTCAAGATCATTTTTACCTAACCCAAAAACAAAGGATTCCACAACACATAGTTCTTTGGCATTTAAGCGAATATCGTTTATGTAATTAGATATTTTCGTTGCGTTTTCTTCGGTTTTAAAAGTTTTTTGTAAACCTTTAAAAAACGATGTATTAAATCTTGGATCCATAAGGGCCAAAGAAAAAATCTCATCACGTTCTCGATTTGAAAAACGGATTTGATCCTTGACAAACATTACAAACTCTTTGAAAGTGGCAAAAAAGTCTCTGCGAATTTTAAGGGATTTAGCATAATCCAAACCAATTATAAATGGGGTTAATGATAAAAAAATTATACCTACCGTTCTCATACAAATTTCGGCTCCCTTTTAAAAGCAAACTCACTCACCTCTTTAATTTTAAAGGTAAAATCTCTTTTGCAAAGTACAACCCATTTTATGGCGCCTGTTTGTAAAAGTTTTAAAACTGTGGGACGTTTAAATAAATCATCCTCATTGCCTATATGCGCTGTAGTAATTATGTTAACCCCTGAATTAAAGCTTTGTATTACCGCTGAAACCTCCGCCTCATCACCTAATTCATCAAAAGCGATGATATCAGGGAACAAGGTTCTCAGCGCCATTTCAATGCCTTTAGCCTTTTGTACGCCTGTAATAATATCGGCTGTGCTACCCATATCAGCATAGGGCACGCCGCCGCTCACCGCCGCTATTTCTCCTCTACTATCAATAACCGCCACCTTTTTACAATCCCCTGTGCTTCCCCCTGCAAGTTGCCGACAAATGTCCCTTAAAAGGGTTGTCTTTCCGGTACCGGGACCACCACAAATTAAAATACCGCCATCTTTGCAATAGTTTAAAATCTCGCTGGCACAATTTGGCATTTCTTTGGCTATTCTTATATTTATTGAAGAAATATCTCTTACCGTTTCAATTTTATCATCCCGCAACACAACCTTGCCGCAGATACCTGCTCTATGCCCGTTTTCAAGACTTATATATCCCTCACATAGTTCGTGATTATGTGAGTATACAGAATGCTTGCAAAGCTTTAAAAAGCAATCATTAAGATCCTTTGGAGTTACGTAGATAGAGTCGGTACGAGGAAGCATATAAGTTCCGCTTTTGCAAATAAAAAACTGACTTCCTCCCATTGTTATAGTGAGAGGTCGGGCTGCACGAAGTCGTATTTCCTGCACCGAGGCTTTAAGCTCAGGGCTAAGCTTTGAAAGTGTATTTTTTATATCCCCCGGCAAATAATCTAGTAAATTTTCAAAGCGTTTAACCAAATTTTTCTTGTCCATTTTAAAACTCCTTTGTATTATTTTAAGTAAAGCATTAAATTATTTAACTAATTAAAAATATGCAAGGAGTTATAACAGTATTACACAAAATAAAAAAAGACCGCTTAAAGGCAATACCTAAAAACGGTCTTTAACAGTATTAGTTTTTAAAGTTGTTAATTATTTTTTGATGATTTTTTTCTGAAATAAATTGCAACACAAGCAACGCCGCCGCCAACAACCAATATACCACCGATTATCAAAAGGGTTATTAAGGTGCTGTTGCCTTTATCTTTTTGAGCGGACTCATTATCGTCCTCTTCATTTTCTGTAATGCTATCCTGCTCCATATCGATTTCTACATCAGTATCAGATTCGGTTATAGCACCTATTGTGTTGTTTGCAGACTCATCTGAAGACGCTGTGTTTTCGTTAGTAACGTCGCCTGACTCAGTTTTTTCATCGGATAGGGTATTATCAACCAAAGGCTTCTCAACGTCAAGAGTTTGATTATTGGTTGCAACGTTGTTTGAAGATGTATTTGCAGAATTTGAATCTACAATAGAAGATGATGCCGAAGGATTGGTTTGCGATTGAGTTTGTCCGCCATTTTGAGAGGTGTTTTTGTCAGAATTCTCTTTGACATTGATTTTAAAAGAACAATCTGTAAATTTAACACTACTATCATCAACGGTAACAATATCTGTTATTGCAAATTTTATTTCACTTTCACCTGAAGGTGCATTCTTTAAAACCTCAAAGGTGTAGGTTACTAAAACTCCGTTTGTAGTAATATTTTCAGGTGCGAAAGCATCCATCCAAATAGCCTTATTGGGGCTCTTAGTTAAGGGACCTACTTGAGTGATGTCTTCAAAAATCTTACCATTTTCAACCTTGGTTAATTTAAGCACCTTGGTATCATAGGTTGTCTCGGCGGTGAGTGCTATAACACCGGGGTTGTTCTTTACAACCACATCCACAACAAAGCTTGTTTTATCAACCGAAAGACTTGCGTTAACACTTAAATTACCCTCTGCAGCAGATGCAGGAATAACTAATGTGATAAGCATAATGGATACGAGCATAATTGAAACTAAAAATTTTTTCATAATTTTTTCTCCTTTTTGTTTTACATAAATGGTGCAAAGAAATAAAGAACTGCCTGTTTGATTTTTAAGGTTATAGGACGTTTTTTCCATTTTCTGCGATCAATTTCTTGGCTTTGATTTTGAATCTCCAAAAAATGTTTTTTAATATCTAAAACGGTATCATTACCGCACATCCACACGCCACATTCAAAGTGGAAGAAAAAGCTTCTATAATCCATATTTATGGTACCGATAGTTGCTACCTTATCGTCCGAAACGAAAAACTTTGAATGTATAAATCCCGGAGTATATTCAAAAATTTTAACGCCCGCCGCAAGTAATTCCTCGTAAGAATGTTGGGTTACCGGGTGTACGTATTTTTTATCCGGAATATGGGGAGTTATTATCCTAACGTCAATACCTGACGCGGCGGCTAAAGTTAAAGCCCTTATCATTGCATTATCTACAATAAGGTATGGCGTTGCTATATATACGTATTTTTGTGCTGTATTCAGCATTTGCATATACAAACCTTCACCGGGGTTTTTATCATTTATCGGGCCATCTGTAAAGGGTTGCACAAAGCCTGCAGTTGGGCGAACGTAATCGGTAATATATTTAGGATAACGTTGCCTTTTGCCCACGCAAAATCCCCACATATTTAAAAACATTACAACAAATGAAGAAACTGCCTTACCTTTAAGCATAACGGCACAGTCCATCCAATATCCGTGAAGCTCAACGGCATTTATATATTCCTCTGCAATATTCATACCACCCGTAAAGGCCACTTTGCCATCAATAACTATGATTTTACGGTGATTACGATTGTTTTGGAACAGATTGACCGACGCCGATATTTTATTAAATATGCTTACCTTGATTCCCTCGGCACGCAAGCGATCGGCAAACCCTTGATACTGCCTTGTAATGGAGCCAAAGTCATCAAAAATAATACGAACCTCCACTCCGTTTGCCGCTTTTTGCTTTAGAATTTTATGTATAGGTGCCCACATACGGTCTTCCGCAAGAATAAAAAATTCAATAAAAATGTATTTTTCTGCCTTTTCAAGTTCCCTTAAAATTACAGGTAATGCCTGCTCTCCGGGAGAGAGGTAAACGCATTCGGTATTATCGTAAACCGGAAACCCTGATGCTTTTGCAAGATAATCTGACTGACGTGAATGATGCAGGTCATCATAAGCTAATCGATTTTTCACCATAGGATCTTGTTTTAAAAAATGCTCTGCACCTTCGCTGAACTTTTTCATTTTCCTTTTTATATGAGGTAACATTCGGCCTCCACCCCATACTAAATAAGCAAGTCCGCCTACCAGTGGGAAAAGCAAAATGAATATTATCCACATAAGCTTATAACTTGGATTGCCTTTTTTTGTGACGATTCTAGTAACGGTTACGAGGCTTATGAGCTGAAAAACGGCATATACCCAAAACGTTTTACCTGCAAAAAAGTAAGCCGTAGCGGCAAAAAAACCTATTTGTAAAAGTACAAACCCTGCAATTATCATAAGACGGGTACGCACGTTAGCACCACGCTTATGCTGATGCTTTGCCATAACTACAACCTCCTTTT
>JAZSJA010000120.1:0-20930 GCA_045534095.1 Acutalibacteraceae bacterium
AGGTGCCGACCTTATTACCCTTTGCTCTATGCTTCGTATTCCCGTTTGTATGCACAACGTAAAAGAGGAGGATATTTTCCGTCCTGCCGCTTGGAATGCTTTTGGTATGGATAAAGAGGGTCAGGATTATCGTGCTTGTGCCACCTACGGACCCCTTTATAAATAAAATAATGTGAAACAACCGTTAAGGGGCTGCCTCGTTTCTTGAGACAGCCCCTTATGTTTATATATTTATTTCACAATTTTTGGGTAGCTCCGTAGGGGCAGGAGGGCTGTCCGTAAAAATCCTTTAATTTGTGCTAACTCTTGCGGGCAGTCGGGGCGCCTGCCCCTACGGTTTGAAAATGTGATTTATAGCAATATTGTAGGGCAGGGGTGCGGGTGTCCGGTGGACACCTCTGCAAGGCAGAAGCACCGACCGAGGCGGCAGCCGAGACCTTGCTCCTGCCGTTAAATTTTGTGCTGTTTTTTGCGGAACGAGCAAGCCCGTTCCCTACGTTAAAGCCCTTTATTTATGCGATTTTTAAAGATTGTGCAAACTATTTATCGGTGCAGACCTTTTAAGGGATATCGAGGGCGCCGTCCCCTCTACAATGTTACCCTAAAATTGTGCAAAAAGAAAATTGCTCAGACCGATTAAAGTCTGAGCAATTTCTTTATTGTATGTTCTTTAATCTAACTATCAGTTGTTTGAAATTATCTGTTTCCCTAATGCAATCAAAAACTTTTCTTTGTAAGGTATTTAAGAGCATGCCTGTTTCCGTGCCCTCCCAATTTCTTCCAACTGTTTTAGGATTGAATGTACATCTGTTTGCTAATAATGATTTGTATTTTTGTTCAGTTAAACTGTCGCAAGCATCATAATTAGTTGCGGTTTTTTCTGCTAATAGTAAATTCTCCATCGCTTTTTCAGTATTTCCGCTCTCACACCATAATTCTGCCAACCTGCTATAATTATGGCACAAACGGCAATTATAGTACAAACTGTTGTTATCATCTTTTAGAATCAACTTGTATAAATTGTTTGCCGTTTCAATGAGTTCTATTTTTTGCAAAATAGATAATTCCTTACCCATTAGTCCGTTTGATACAAGCATACCTATGATTCCGGAAGAACTATCAATCATTGAGAGTAGTAACTCTTGACATTTTAGGATTTGTTTTTCGCCTCTATATATATGAGTAAGTAAGTGTTCTTTACTTAAAAACATATTGGGCATTTCGTATGCGAGTTCTAATGCCAAATCTTCTTTGCCCACATCGGTATATCCATAGCATAAAATCTGTATCGCACCGTGTCTTATTGAGTCAATAGTGCAATCTTCTAAAATTCGTTCGCATATACTTATTGCTTCTTCACGAAAACCATGCTCTAAGCTGTATTGGCGATGTTCATCCGTATCAGTATATTGAGTCAAAGCATACGATAGGTTTAGCATCCATTGATAATTTCGTGGGTGTTTAGCAAGAACTTCACGGCATAAAACGATGTTATCAAGCATTTTTCCAAGTCGGCTGTTTTCACGATAAATCTTTTCATATTCTTTTAATTCTTCTGTTTCTTCTATTTCTTTCATACAGAGCAGTTCATCTGCAGATACACCGAAGAAATTTGCAATTTGTGGAACAAGTGTTATATCTGGTAGTGCTGTGCCATTTTCCCACTTGCTTACTGCTTGATATGATATGTTAAGATATGCCGCTAATTTTTCTTGTGTTATATATTGCGCTTTTCTTAAAGATTTAATTTTATCTCCTATTTTTAACATAGAAAAACCACCTTATAAAATTATTTCAAAGTACTTTGTAAGTGTATTATAACATAGTTTCCTAGTAATTAGTATAACATATCAGTTTTATACAGTGCAACTGTGGGTTGAGTGTTGTGTTTGTTTTTCGTTTTTTAAAAAGGTCTTACATACTTAAATCAAATTAAATAAAAAAAGACTTAATTCCACGGAATTGGAATTAAGTCTCGGTTCATTACTTGCCTATAAACAATGAACTTTGATATAAGTATGATAAAGCATTTAAAAAATCAAAGTCCGCTCTAGAGGGGGAAACACAAAAAATAAACACCCTTAAAATAAGAGTGCTTGACAACTACAAAATTTATGGTATAATATAAGTGAAATAAGGCAAACCCATTGATAAACGGTTAGCCTAAAAGTTTATGGAAAATAACCGCAACCTTTGGACTGGGGCGGTTATTTTTTTATGCTTGTTATGTAGCCTGTTGCTACAATAAGGACTAAAATTATTAAATAATAATATTCCATAGCATCACCCCCTAACTTCATGTCAAGGGGTAAATACCCCTTGAAAATCAAAGGGCTAACCGCCTACCTTTATATAGATCCACCTTATTCCAACGATATTTTACCACATAATGTTATATTTTTCAACATATATTTACAATTTTTGATATTGAACGATTTTTATAATACACCTTGCCTTACACACTATAATCAATTTTATGAAAAAAACAAAGGACACCCACCAAAGCGGTGAATGTCCTGAAAACCCTTATTTTATGCGGTTTTTTGATTATTTGAAGTATCTGTTGAGAAGTCCCTCAAATGCCTTACCGTGTCGAGCCTCATCACGAAAAATGCTCAAAAGCCCTTATTTCAAGCCACTTTTAATAGGTTGCACACTTTGATACACACCAAAACTATTCCTGTATTATAGAAAATTTTGATATGAGGGAAAATGTTTACATTGTTTGGCGGAAGTGGTATAATATTAGAAAGAAAATATTTGTCTGCAACATCAAAAAACGAGGTGATGAAATTTGAAATTACATATCGACACTTCAAACTGTACTTCTTGCTTAGATGGCAGTCATTATTTCAAAGAAAAAAATCTAATTGATTCTTGGAGATATAAAGACCTTAATTTTGAAAGCGGCAAGATGTATGCAATAGTTAGCGAATATGGACAAGGTTGTATGTTTTTGGCCTATTTGTTGGGCGGAAAAATACCTTTTGAAAATGTAAAAATTTCTAAAGATGATATAGAAATCTCTCAAAAGGATTTATCTGAAATCGGTTGGAATTTAGAACCAACAAACGAAAAATACGGAAATAGTACCGCAAGAAAATCCGTTGAAGGTGCATTGAAAATCACCAAGCGAAATGAAACGTTTAGCGATATTCAAAAAAGATTTCGCCTGACCGACGAAAGAGTTGACCGAAAAATCAAATCTCTTAGCGGTGAGCGTTGGCGAGCATCTGCCGCCTTGGGTTACGCACTTGAAAAAGAAGTGTTTTTTGCACCATATTGCCCAAGTAATTTTTATTATCAAATGTATAGAACCGGTTCGTTTAAAGTGTTACAAGAATTGGCAGCAAACGGTGGCATTGTTGTTTTACCGGTAGGAACAGATAGCGTCTTAAAACACCTTGTAGACGAATGTATTTATTTGGACGCACCTTTTGTCTTTGATAAGATATAAAAATTTCAAGAGTCCAAAAATCGATACCCCTCGCAATACACACCGCCTGAATTTCAGGCGGTTTTTTGATTATTTGAAGTATCTGTTAAGAAGTCCCTCAAATGCTTTACCGTGGCGAGCTTCGTCACGAAAAATGCTCAAAAACCTTATTTTAAGTCACTTTTTGAAAATTACACACCACACTAAAAGCAGTCGTTTGCTAGAAAATTTTCGATATGAGGAAAAATAAAGTCTATCATCCCTCATATATCTGCTCATCGAACTTGAAATTATTACATATTTTTGTCATTTGACCGCTGTCTTACTATATAAATAATACTTAAAACCATACAAGGTATAAAAGATAAAAACCCTACAATCTCTGAAATGAACACAAATAAATATCTGCCGTAGGATACCTCAGTCCATATTCCGTGTGATGACAAATAATAGTGCCCTGATTGATATAATTCATAATCATTAGATGCATTATGCAAAGCACTACCACCGAATATAAATCCTATAAAAAGGCCATAGGAAAAAAGAAGACAAAATATGCAAGATAGCAATCCTATTACATCTTTTTCCTTAACCAACTTAATAATTCCTCGAATGCACGAAAGCCAAATGACAGCAAAAATAAAATAACCAAAAGTCATAACTAACATTTCACTTCCTTTTGTGATTCTTCAATTAAATTATATCACATATTTCTCATAAAGTAAATATATTAAGGTTGGTCTTAAAAGTTTTAGTTATATAAGCAAAGGACACCCACCAAAACGGTGGATGCCCTGAAAACCCTTATTTTATGCGGTTTTTTGATTATTTGAAGTATCTGTTAAGAAGTCCCTCGAATGCCTTGCCGTGGCGAGCCTCGTCGCGAGCCATTTCGTGAACGGTAACATGGATAGCATCAAGACCGAGTTCTTTTGCAAGCTTAGCAAGCTCGTTTTTGCCGTAGGTTGCACCGTTTTCAGCCTCTACGCGAACCTTTAAGTTCTCTTTGGTGCTAGGGCTTACAACTTCGCCTAAAAGCTCAGCGAATTTTGCTGCGTGCTCTGCTTCTTCGAGTGCAGCTTTCTCCCAATAAAGGCCGATTTCGGGATAACCCTCACGGTGTGCAGCTCTTGCCATTGCAAGGTACATACCAACCTCGGTGCACTCGCCCATAAAGTTCTCTCTAAGACCGTCAACAATTCTCTGGTCAACGCCCTTTGCAATGCCGATTACGTGCTCAGCTGCCCAAGACTGCTCATCCTCTTGAACCTTAAACTTGGTGTCGGGAGCTTTACAGATAGGGCACTCAGAGGGAGCGCTATCGCCTTCGTGAACGTAACCACAGATTAAACAAACATACTTTTTCATAATTAAATCCTCCAAAAATTTAAATTTTAATTTTATTTTTATAAGAACCGTTGTTACATTTTTATTTTGCAACAATTGGAACATTTACCGTAAAATACTATATTGTGACTTTCTATTTCTGCACCGGTGTGTTTTGCACTTTTTTCTGCAAAATCTTCCACAAAGGGAATATCCAAATCCACTATCTGCCTACAGGCGGTGCAACACAGGTGAGGATGGGGCTCGCAGGTAGCATCGTAATGCTCGCTGCCGTCAAAAGCCTTAAACGCCAATATATCGCCTGCTGAGCTTAGCTCTGATAAATTGCGGTAAACTGTGCCAAGGCTTATATTAGGTATAACCTCACGTGCCGATTCATATATTGTAGCAGCATTTGGATGGAGCTTTGTGGAACGCAAAATTTCTAAAACCACTTCGCGTTGTTTTGAATATCGTTTCATCTCCTTAGCTCCTTAAATCTAAATAGTAATTGTTACTGTTATTATATTATCAAATGTTTATTCATTTGTCAAGTGTTTTTTAAAAATTTTTTATTTTTATTTTTTTGAGTCGGATATTTAACCATTATTTATAATTACATAGTATTATTTTTGTGATAAAATATAACAAAAAAGGGTAACAAAAAACATATATGCGGTAAATATATAAAACATAAAATCTGCAATAGAGTGATTTTTCACACTCTATTGCAGATTTTTCATTTAAAAGGATTTAATAATCTTTGTTTTTTTATGCTATCTTTATTCTTGGTTTGCCTTTTGAATTATTTTTTGCTGAATGGGGGCCGGAGCATCCTCATATCTTGCAAATTCAATGGTAAAGGTGCCTCTGCCCTGAGTTATTGAACGCATAGCGGTGGAAAAATCGCCCATCTCAGCCATGGGAACTTCTGCCATAATTTCCTGCTTGTGACTGTTCAAAGGATTCATACCAATAACTCTGCCACGACGTTTATTAATATCACCGATAACGTCGCCAAGGTTATCATCGGGAACAATGGCAGTAAGGGTTCCAATAGGCTCCATAATTGTGGGAGCGGCATTGGAAATACCCTCTTTAAAGGCTATGGAAGCGGCTGTTTTAAATGCCATTTCGGAGGAATCAACAGGATGGTAAGAACCATCAACCAAAACGGCTTTAACACCTACCATAGGATATCCCGCAAGAACACCCTTCTTCATAGATTCCTGAAGTCCCTTTTCTACTGCAGGGAAGAAGTTTTTGGGAACAGCGCCACCAAAAATACGCTCCTCAAACACAAGGCCACTGTCGTCACAGGGTGAGAACTCGATCCAAACGTCACCAAATTGACCATGACCGCCCGATTGTTTTTTATGTCTACCCTGAACCTTAACAGATTTGCGAATGGTTTCGCGATATGCAACAGCGGGAACCTTCAGCTCAACCTCAACGCCAAATTTGCTCTTTAATTTGGAAACAATAACGTCTAAATGTTGTTCACCAAGACCCGAAAGAACAGATTCTTTAGTTTCGGTATCGATTTTGTAAATAACGGTGGGGTCTTCCTCTGCAAGACGTTGCAAGCCTGCGGCAATTTTTTCCTCCTCTCCCTTTTTCTTGGGATAAACTGCCATAGAAAGTGTGGGATTGGGGAATGGTACTGTGATGGCGGTAACAACCTCACCTGCAGAGAGGGTGTCACCGGTAATAACGTTACCTAACTTAGACGCACAACCAATATCACCTGCTACAATAGCCTCTGCATCCTCTTGCTTGCCTGCTTTAATGTAGGAAAGTTTGGAAAGTTTTTCTTCCTCTCCTGTGCGACTAACCTTAACCTTCATATCGCCCTTGAAGGTGCCTTTAAGAACCTTAAAGTAGGAAAGTTTGCCAACAAAGGGGTCGGCAATTGTTTTAAATACTACTGCAGTTGCGGCACCATCGGGAGTACTGTATGCAACCTCCATATCCTCGCCCTTTTGAATTTTAAAGGGAACGTCTGCGGGGGAGGGTAAAATCTCTGCAAGTACGTCAAGCATAGGAATGATGCCATCGCCAAATTGACCAATACCGCTGAATACGGGACAAATATCCCCTGAGAGCATACCCTTTTTAAGACCATCAATAATCTCTTCCTCAGTAAGCTCCTCCCCAGAAAAATATTTTTCCATAAGCTCTTCATCGGCAGAAGCAACTGCTTCAATCATCATACTACGCATTGCCTCAATGTTATCATCAGTAGCGGCTTCGCACTCTTTTGGGGTAAGACCATCAAAGGTGTAGCCCTTACCATTTATAAGATTAACGTAGGATACTACGTGATCGCCCTCAACAACAGGAACAAATACAGGGCATATAACAGCACCATAACGGCCTGTAAGAATAGAAACTATACGGTAAAAATGTGCGTGGGAAGAATCAAGCTTGGATACGAAAAATGCAGTTGCTTTTCCCTGCTCACGTGCAAGCTCAAAGCATTGCTCTGCACCTACGGTAAGACCTGATTTACCCGAAAGAACTACTAAAGCAGATTCAGCGGCGGTCAATGCCTCGCGAACACCTGCAGCAAAGTCAAAAAGGCCGGGAGCATCTAACAAATTGATTTTTTTATCTTTCCATTCAACCGGATAAACAGCGGTAACAACTGACGTGCCGCGTTTTTTCTCTTCTGCATCATAATCCATTACCGTGGTGCCATCGGCAGTTTTGCCTATTCTATCGGTTCCGCCTGCAGCAAAAATCATAGCATCTGCCACGGTTGTTTTACCCGAGCTTGCGTGACCAAGTAAGGCAAGATTTTTAATAAATTCGGTTTGATACTGTTTCATTGTGGTTAGCTCCTTTGCTTGTGAGATATTTTAGACCGACCAAAACAGAAAACGCCATTTTGCATCGGAGTAACATTTTTTCGTCTGTTTTGAGGATATTTAACCCCCTTAAACGCATCAGAAAAGGTGTTATAGATTGATTATAGCACACTCTTTTGTTATTTTCAACATTTTTTTGAAAAAATGTGCAGTTTTTTTAGTAAAAATAAATACAAATTGCAATTTCTAAAGATTAAGGCAATTATTAAAGATATCTTTTTAAGTTTCTTGGCTGAATCTATACCAAATTTCACCCGCTTTGCTAAACAAAAAACACGACTATTTCCCTTTTCCAAGTGGAAATAATCGTGCTTTTGTTTTACTCTCTATGGTATGAAATTTTCAAAAATATATGTACCAAAATCTTTTTTGCAGTTGTCTATGTCTTCCCTCGTTCTAAAGGTCCAACCAACGGGATATACGCCCAGTTTTTTAACTAATTTGAACATTTTTTTGTTTTTTGCACTATGCTGATAGGACACAAAATCGGGTCGGGAAATAAAATTAAAAAGCATATTTCCAAGCATACGCTTGTAAACTTCCTCCCCTTTAAAGGAATCGGCTAGTTGCCCCCTTAAAAGGTCAGGATGATTTTTTCTGTACCATTTAAGAACCATTGGATAAAAGGATTGAACAAAATACTCACCGTTATAATCCTTTAAAATATTATCGGCGGCTTCACAAAGTTCCTTACAGTTTATAACGCTTTTGCATTTAAACTCTATAAGAAGGGGCACCCTGCCATCTATAAGCTCCAGACATTCCCTTAATGTGGGAATTTTTTCTTCGCTGTTTAAAAGGCTTTGACTTTTAATTTCCTCTAACGTCATTTCCTCAATGATTTTATCTGTACCACACATACGTTTTAAGTTGTCATCATGAAAAACCACAACCTCTCCGTCAGCGGTCAGATGTATATCATTTTCAATTGCAAAGCCCTTTTCTATTGCAAAGGAAAATGCTTTAAGAGAATTTTCGGGTATGCCCTCATCATTTTTATGCAATCCTCTATGAGCGATAAAAAGTCCCTCTAATTTTGAAATATCCGAGTGTTTTCTCCCTGAGGGAAATACGAAAAATATTATTGCCCCTAAAAAAATTATGAGTAAGATAAGGGCTATATAAACAAAAATCATATTAACCCTCCACGTCAAAATTCTCAAGCAAGGATGCCTTTTTTTCACCCTTGGAATCGCCGTGCCTTACAAAGGACATTGTTACAAAAGAAAGAACCGAGAACAAAACGGCGTACGGGAAAAGTACAGAATATCCATAATCTAAATTATCAATTAAAAACGCTGAAAGAAGGGGTGTTGTTACCTGTGCCGCCATAGAAAACGTATAGTAAAGACCGGTGTATTTACCAACGTCCGAGCCATGACACATTTCAACAACCATAGGAAAAGAATTTACGTTTATGGCCGCCCAACCAATACCAACGAGTCCGAAAATCAAATACATAACAGGGGTTTGATGCTTTATAAAAATAGCGGCAAAATAGCAGGCTGTCATTAAAGCTATACCTAAAAGCACCGCCTTTTTTCTGCCCACCGCATTGGATAAAAATCCAAGTGGTATAAAAGCGGCAATGGCAGCGATGGTTGCAACAAGCAAATAACTTGAAGAGGTGCCAAGGTCGGCTTTCCAAACCTCTTCGCAATAACGGGAAAATGCAGTTGTAACGGCATTGTATGCCATAAACCACAAAAATACAGAGATTAAAATAAGTGCAAGGCTTTTAAAAACAGGAGGATCGAGACGCTTTTTAGCAGTAAAATCTCCTTTTTCTTCTTTTGAATCCTTTATATTTGTTTCGGCTAAAACCTTATTTTCTTTAACTGTTAACACCATAATAATGGTAGCAATAAGCATAAATGCGGCAATTATGCAGAATACCAAAAGGAAGGACTGATTAGAGGCATAAACCGATTCGCCATTTTCACCTTTTTCACTCTTGAGCATAAACATCATAACTACCGTTGCAAAAATACCGCCGATGTAACCAACAAGATTTATTACGGCATTCGCCTTGCTTCGTAAAGGCTTTTCGGTAACATCAGGCATATATGCAACTGCGGGGGTGCGATAAACTGCCATGGTTACAAGAAGGGCGAAAAGAGTTATTATAAAGCCCCAGAAATTACCAAGCTCGTTAAATATTCCCAAAATCACAAGGAGTATAACAGCAGCAATGGTGCCAAAAAGAATATAAGGCGTTCTCTTGCCTAATCGAGTGTGAGTCCTGTCAGATATGGCTCCAAAAAGTGGCAACATAAATATTGCAAGAACGTTATCCACCGCCATCACAGCATTTGCAGCGGTAGTAGAAAGGTTAAATTTATTTTCAAGCAAATAGGATATTACCTGATCGTAAAACTGCCAAAAGCAGAGTATACCCATAAAGGCAAAGCCTATAAGCACAGTTCTTTTATAGTTAAGTTTCATGTTTTTCTCCCTGGTTTAGATTTATCTAAATTATTTCTGCCAAAACACCATCTTTTATTATACCCGAAATTTTAACTTCTTTAATTTCTCCCGAACTTACCTCGTCTTTTAAATAAATAGGTATGTAATCCTCACTATATCCGTGAGAAAATTCACCGTCAAAACGTTCAAAAAGAACACTTCTGGTTTGACCGAAAATGGATTTTAAAAGTTCTACTGATGCCTTGTCGCACTCTTCAGCCATTATTTGGGCACGGTGGTTTTTTATATCCTCAGCCACGCGAAGATCTCTATCCATAGTCGCAGCAAAGGTACCCTCGCGAACACTGTATGGAAAAATGTGTGCCTTTAAAAATCCTACCTTTTTGGCGAATTCTAAGGACTCCTTAAACTCCTCCTCACTTTCACCCACAAAGCCGACCATAATATCGGTGGTTATAGAGCCGTTTTGCCAAAGATTTTTAATTTTTTGGGTAAGAGAATAATATTCCTTGGCGGTGTAAAGTCGGTTCATTCGTTTTAAGGTTGCCTCACTTCCCGACTGTAAAGAAAGGTGAAACTGAGGACAAAATTCTTTAATTTCTTTAAGCTTTGAAAGCAGTTCATCATCCGTAAGGTCAGGCTCTAAGGAACCTAAACGCACACGCTCAACACCCGAAACCTCTGCAACTGTTTTTACAGCATCGGCAAGGGTTAAATTTAAATCCTTACCATATGAGGAAAGATTTATACCAACCAAAACAATTTCTTTAAAGCCCTTTTGCGAAAGATTTTCGGCCTCACGTTTAATTTCATCAATACTGCGGGAACGCACCCTGCCCCTCGCCTTTGGAATGATACAGTAGGTGCAACCACGATCACAACCGTCTTCGATTTTCATATAAGCACGGGTTCGCTCAGAAAAATTAAGAAGCCCCCCTCTTTCAAATTCCTCGTCCTTTTGGTGAGGAGAAACCTTAACAATTCTGGCGTGATTTTTAAAATATGATTCTACCGCACTTACAATATCACGGTCACTGCCGTTACCTAAAATTATATCAGCGGGAAGTTCCGTGGCATCCTCCGGGAAGGCTTGTGGCATACACCCTGTAAGAAGTATTACAGCATTTTCATTCTGCCTTCTCATACGTCGGGTGAGTTGACGAGTTTTGCGGTCACTCTCAGCCGTTACGGTACAAGAGTTTATTACTATTAAATCTGCATCTTTTGGGTTTTCCGAGTATGAAAAACCTATGCTGTTTAACTGCTCTGTCATTCTTTCGGTTTCGTATCGGTTGACCTTGCAACCTAAAGTGTGAAAAAATACCTTCATTATTAGTTGGTTGTCACCTCTTTTGATGGTTTTAAAACATTATACAATAGTTTAAGCCTTAAACCTGACGGGCACGATTAGTGCGGTCGGGCTTTTCTTTGTCATCAAAGGTCTTTTTAAGCCATAAAATTGATAATTCAATCCACTTTTGGAATGAGTTATCGATGAGATCATCCGGGCAGGTTTGTTCATCTCCCGTTGCAAGGCCATGGCATCCTTCGGGGAAAATGTGTAGTTCAAATGGAATATTTTTAGAATTTAATGCACGGGCAAAATCCATACTCTCTTCCACCGAAACGGCATTATCCATAAAGGTGTGTACTAAAAAAGCGGGCGGAGTATGACTTCCAACGTTCAAACTGCAATCAAGAAGTTTTTCCGCCTCGTCAATTGGTCTGCCTGCACCCAGTTTTTCAAGGTGCGGCTTTAACCAACTGCGTGTGGTGATAACGGGATAGCCTAAAATAAGTGCGTTAGGCTGATTTTCGCCATTCATACAGCCTGATTTTTCCATAACCTCAGGCAAATTCCAGTGAACGCCAAGAGATGCACATAGGTGTCCTCCTGCCGAAAAACCTAAAACAGCGATTTTATTGGGCAAAACTCCCCATTCATCCGCATTTTCACGGATGATTTTTATGGCCTTGGATAAATCAATAAGAGGCTTGGGAAATACTGCATTATCACCAACGGTATAATAAAGCACAAAGGTGTTGTAGCCCTTTGCTGAATACTGCAAAGCAATGGGATCTGCCTCTCTGGGGGAGCACATACTGTAACCGCCACCGGGGCAAACCACAACGGCAGGTCGGTCAAAACCGTAATCCCATTTGGGCTCTTTTTCGTGAAGATAGCAGTTTAAATAAACGTTATTTTCTGTATCTATATCAATTCTTTTAAAAATCATAAAAAGTCACCGTTAGTTTAGATATTCTGCTCTTTTTTCAGGATTGAATTTTTCCTCTTCGTCTGAGAAAAGTCGGTTAAGCCAAAGGATTGAAAGTTCCATCCATTTAGCAAAGGAAGGGTCAACGTAGCGAGCAGTTTCTCTGTTTCCAAGCCCCATTCCGTGGTATCCGTTGGGAACAATGTGCATCTCAAAGGGGATGTTGTTTTCTTCTAAAACGTTGGCAAAGGTAAGGCTCTCTCGAACAGGTACCGCATTATCAAAAAAGGTGTGGGTTAAAAAGGCGGGCGGGGTGTGTGAACCAACGTGCAAACTGCAATCAAGAAGATTTTTTATTTCATCGGGATCTCTATCACCAATAAATTTTTCATATTTGTGTGCAAGCCAACCGCGTGTGGTAATGGCAGGATAGCAAAGAATAAGTGCGTTAGGCTGATTCTCGCCATTCATACAGCCTGATTTTTCCATAACCTCGGGCAAATTCCAATGAACGCCAAGAGATGCACAAAGGTGTCCGCCTGCCGAAAAACCGCAAACTGCGATTTTATCTTTGATAATATGCCAATCGGTCGCATTTTCGCGGATTATTTTAAGTGCCTGTGACAAATCGATAATAGGTTTTGGGAATACAGCTGCTTCATTTAAAGAATAGTAAAGCACAAAGGCGTTAAAACCTTTTGCAAGGTACTCTAAAGCAATGGGGTCAGCTTCACGCTCGCTTAAATGATTATATCCGCCACCGGGGCAAACTACAACAGCAGGGCGATCCATTTCTTCCCCAAATGCGATAGGTGGATTTTCGTGAAGATAACAATTTAAATAAACGTTATTTTTAGGGTCTATATCAATTCTTTTGAAAATCATTTTTTAAGCATCCTTTCTGCCTTTAAAATTGCCGCTTGCGTTTTAGCATCCTTAATCTCGCCACTCATTATCATTTCAACCGCTTTTTCAAGAGGGACTTTTTTAAGGTTTAAAAATTCGTCTTCATCGGGAGCGGTTTCACCATACGAAAGTCCCGTTGCAAGGTACATATAAATTACTTCTCCGCAGTAACCCGGGGTTGGATAAAGCTCGCCCAAAAAGGTGTAATTTTCAGCTACGGCACCCGTTTCCTCTTTGAGTTCACGCTTACCACCCTCAAGAGGTTCTTCGTCTCCGTCGCGCTTGCCTGCAGGTATTTCTAAAACAACCTCGCTATAAGGATAACGGTATTGCTCTACCATTAAAACCTCACCGTTTTCGGTTATGGGAACAACGCAAATACCACCGTTATGCTCAATGACCTCTCGTGTAGCCACTGCTCCGTTGGGAAGTAAAGCCTCGTCTACACGCAAATTTATAATTTTGCCTTTAAATTTGTAATCAAATGAAATTTGTTTTTCTTCTAAATTCATAAAAAATCCTCCTAAAAATGCTTTTTGTATCATAGTATTTAATATGATGCAAAAAGGAGCAGATGATTATGGAAAATAAAATTTACGGAATTGAACACAGCTATTTTGAAATAAAAAGACTTATTTCAAATATTGTGGCAAAATATCCGTTTATAGGAACATATAATATTGGTAAATCGGTTGCAGGTAGAGAAATAACCTTGTTAACCCTTGGCGCCAAGAACGATTTTACCCTTTTTGTTGCAGGTGACGACCCCGCCTGCCGCATAAATACCCTGATTTTACTTAATTTTATTTCCGAGCTTTCGGAAAAAATATCTGCAGGAGAGCAAATGTGCGGAATAAACATAAGAAAAGCTATGTTTGGTAGAGGAATTGCCATTTTACCATTAGTTAACCCCGACGGATTTGAAATTGCCTCCAGAGGGGAAAAGGGGTGCGGCCATATGGCAACTAAAATATCTCGCCTTTGTGGCGGAGATTTTTCAAAATGGCGTGCAAATTTAAGGGGTGTGGAAATTTCGCGGAATTTTTTCTGCGAATTTGAGCAAAGAAAATGTGCTGAACGCCAAAAAAATATATGCGGCCCTCGTTTTGAAGGCTTTAGCGGATACAGACCCGAATCGGAACCCGAAACCCTTGCCCTTTCTGATTTTTGTAAAAACAAAAACATTCGTCAAATGATACATCTGTCGGCATTTGGGCAAACAATTATGTATAGTGGTTCGAATTTTGTACCACCAAGAAGCGTAAAAATGGCAGAGGTTATGGCGGCAGTTTCGTCCTTTACAATTACGCCGCCCTTAATAAAAAAAGATTTTCACCTTGGGGACTGGTTTGCCAACGAATTTAAAAAACCTGCAATTACTGTAAAAATAGGGGCAGGGTCAACACCTCCCGTAAGTGAACTTACCTATTGGTATGCCCGAATCAGAGAGCTTTTGACCCTTTCCTGTCTTTTTTAAAAATTAAAATTCTTTGTGGAATGCAACCATAGTAAGGTATGCCATATAAACGTCAAGCTTTGATACTGTTTCAAAGGGTGCGTGCATGGAAAGAACGGGAACACCAAGGTCCACAACGTCTAAACCAAGGTTTGCAATGTATTTTGCAACGGTACCACCGCCACCTATATCTACCTTGCCAAGCTCACCAATCTGCCAAATGATTTCATTTTTATCAAGCATTGCACGAACCTTGCCTACGTACTCTGCAGAGGCATCAGAGGTGCCACCCTTACCGCCTGATCCGGTGTATTTGGTAATAACAACACCATAATTAAGGTAAGCGGCATTTCTGGGCTCTAAAACGTCCTTAAAGGTGGGATCGGTTGCGGCATTAACGTCAGCCGAGAGGCAAACGCTGTTTCTAAGGGCAAGTGTAGTGGATTTATTTTTTGTACGGCATATGTCATCCATAATATGGTAAAGGAAATCTGAATTAAGACCTGTATTGCCGTCAGAACCTGTTTCCTCTTTGTCTGCTAAAACGCAGATTGCAGTTTTCTTAGGTGCTTCAAGTTGGGTAATAGCCATTAAAGCGGGGTAGGCACAAACGCGGTCATCGTGACCGTAGGAGCCTATCATAGAGCGGTCAAGACCTAAATCCTTTGCCTTGTAGGCGGGTACGCACTCAAGCTCGGCAGAAAGGAAGTCGGCTTCAGTAACGCCGTATTTTTCATAAAGAATATTTAAAAGATTAAGCTTTACAAGCTCGCTTTCGCTGTCATCCTTAAATGGCATACTGCCGATTAAAACATTAAGCTCTTCGCCCTTTATTCCTTGGGATAAGGGGCGTTTGCTTTGCTCAGCGGCAAGATGAGGAAGCAAATCGTTAATTACAAAAATGGGGTCATTTTCATCCTCACCAATGGTAACCTCAACAACTGTACCATCTTTTTTTGCAAAAACGCCATGAATAGCAAGAGGAACGGCTGTCCATTGATATTTACGAATGCCACCATAATAGTGGGTTTTAAGAAGTCCAAGCTCAATATCCTCATAAAGGGGATTGGGTTTTAAATCCAGGCGAGGAGAGTCAATGTGAGCGGCTGTAACGGTTGCACCAAGTTCAATATCATCCTCACCGATTACAATGAATGCAGCGGCCTTACCGCGATTGTTTATATAAAGTTTTTCGCCTGATTCATAGGATTTTTTGGGATCAAACTCTTTAAAGCCTGCCTTCTTTGCGATCTCAATAGAGGTAGTTACCGCCTTACGCTCGGTTTTAGAATTATTTAAATAATCTTTATAGCCTTCTGAAAAATCAAAAATAGCATTTTGAGTTTCTTCGCTGATTTTTGAAAATCCGTTTTGCTTTTTGTTAAAAAGCATTTCTTTAAGTTCTTTTGTTTCCATAAATTATCTCTCCTTTAATTTTTGTAAAATTGCAACGACTTCAGATTTTATTTCACTAAGGTCGCTATTATTGTATATTATATATTTTGTGCGTTCCTTATAAAAATCATCGGATTTGGCCGCCTTTAATCGGCTTTCGAGCTGATCGGGGGTTAGATTATCCCTTGATTTTATACGCTTTGCACGCACCTTTTCATCTGCAAGTAAGGCTATTACAGCATCGCAACGCCTATCTTCCCCGCTTTCATAAAGGGTTGGGGCGTCTAAAATCAAATACTTTGTGCCTTTGTTTTCCAATATTTTAATTTTTTCATCAATAGCATTTGCTATAACAGGCAACATTATGCCATTTAATTTTTCGGTTGATTCTTTTGTGCAAAAGGCCTTTTGAGCAAGAGCTTTTCTATCAAGCTTACCATCAACAACAACCTGACCAAATTCCTTTTCAAGGATTTTTAACAGTTCAAAAGAGTTGGTAACCTCTCTTGCAACCTTGTCACAATCAATTATATCGTAACCCAAATTTACAGCAATATTTGAAAAGGTGGTTTTACCTGTACCGCTTGGGCCCGTAAGACCGATTATTTTCATAAATCTATCACCTTGAATCCTGCCGCACGAATAAGTCTATTATAAACGGCTAGTCCCACACCCTCTTTAAGGGGAGCGTGAACAATTACTCTTTTGTAGCCTTTTTTATCAATATCCCTTAAAAATTCAAATAGCAATTCAGCTTGCTTTTCGTGATTTTCATTTGCACCCAGGGATAAATGGGGAATAGATAAGTTTATTTCATCCTCATCATAACAAAGGGCAAAATCAAAATCAGATTTATTTTCATTGCAGTATTTAACAAAAGCATTTATACTGCCTGCCGCCATAATAACCTCAGCCTTAGGGGCGTAATGCTTATATTTCATACCGGGGGAGGCGACCTGTGCGCCTTTTTCGGGCTCGGCAGTAACGGCAGAATCTATAACCAAATCGGGAACAAGCTCTTTTAGCATTTCTACCGTAATTCCACCGGGACGCAGTAATCTTGGTGGATTGGTAGCAAAGGTAACGACGGTGGATTCCACACCGACCTCACATTTCTCAGATACTACAATAGCATCGATTCTGCCATCTAAATCGTCAATAACGTGCTCTGCCGTAGAGGGACTTGGGGAGCCTGAACGGTTTGCCGAGGGAGCGGCTAAGGGAAGCCCTGATTTTTTAATAATTGCCCTTGCAACAGCGTTTTTGGGCATACGCACCGCAACGGTGTTAAGTCCACCCGATACCGTAAGAGGTATGCTATCCTTTTTAGGAAGCACCACAGTAAATGGCCCGGGCCAAAATGCATCCATACATTTTTTTGCTGTGGGGGTCACCTCACTTACTATACCATCGAGTTCATCAAATTCAGATATATGTACTATTAAAGGATTATCGTTTGGTCTGCCCTTTGCCTTAAAGATGTTTGCCACCGCCTCTTCATTAAAGGCGGATGCCGCAAGACCATAAACCGTTTCGGTAGGAATGGCAACCAAGCCGCCCTTTTTAAGTATTTCGGCAGCTTTAGTTATTTCATTTACGGAATTTACGTCCATTGCTTTAAGGTATAGGGTTTTCATAATATCACTCTTTGCGGTGGCAGGTTCAGGACCTGTCACCTTTTTGTTTATATTTTTTGATTATTCTTCGCTGGATTTGAGCATTTCAGCTCTGTAATGGGTAATAAGGCTATCAACAACCTCATCCAAATCACCGTTTAAGATTTGATCAATTTTATAAAGGGTAAGACCAATTCTGTGGTCGGTAACACGTCCTTGAGGATAGTTGTAGGTTCTGATTCGCTCGCTTCTGTCACCCGTACCAACCTGTGCACGGCGTTCGCCTGCAATGGCGTCGGTTTGTTTTTGTATCTCGGCTTCAAGAAGACGGCTGCGGAGCAAGGTCATAGCCTTATCCTTATTTTTGTGCTGACTGCGTTCATCCTGACACTCAACAACAACGCCTGTGGGGATGTGGGTTATACGAATCGCGGAGTCGGTGGTGTTAACGTGCTGACCACCTGCACCGCTGGAGCGATAGGTATCAATTTTTAAATCGGTAGGGTTAATATCAAAATCAACCTCTTCCGCCTCAGGTAAAACGGCAACCGTTACGGTAGAGGTGTGAATTCTGCCTGATGTTTCGGTTTCGGGAACACGCTGAACTCTATGAACACCGCTTTCATATTTAAAGCGAGAATACGCACCATCACCGCTTACCATAAAGCTTACTTCTTTAATGCCGCCAAGCTCGGTTGCGTTCATACTTAAAACTTCGGTTTTCCAACGTTTAGATTCAGCATACATCGTGTACATTCTCATAAGAGAGTTGGCAAAAAGCGCCGCCTCATCGCAACCTGCACCGCCACGAATCTCAATAATAACGTTTTTATCATCGTTAGGGTCGCGGGGTAATAGAAGTATTTTAAGCTCCTCAAAGAAAACTTCCATATTTTCCTTAGATTCTTTAAGCTCTTCCTCTGCAAGCTCCTTGAAATCCTTATCTAAGCCGCCCTCATCAAGAAGTGCTTTTGCTTCCTCGTAGGTGGTTTCAGCGGCAACGTATTCACGATATTTTTCTATAATTGGGGTAAGGTGCTTATGCTCTTGCATAAGTTTTTTGTAAAGATTATTATCCGAAACGGTCTGGGGTAGCATAAGTTCTTCGCCAATTTCGGTATAACGTTTTTCAACGGCTTTAAGCTTCTCTATCATATTGTAACTCCTTTATTTTTCTTCGGTTATGATACTTTTAATGCGTTTTTCAATTTTTGAGCGTGGAGCCATTATTTCGTGGCCGCAGCCAAGGCAACGCAGTTTAAAATCCATACCTATACGCAGTACGGTAAATTGATTGCCACCACAGGGATGTGGCTTTTTCATTATTATTTTGTCGCCTACTTTAACATCCATTTTCCGCACTCCTTTTCCAACATAATATTATACATCAAATGTTATTAAATTACAAGCCAAAAATACTTGATTTATGTTTGTTATCAATAAAAATTTTTCAAATATATTAAAGCCGTTGAAAATGTTGTTGCCGTGTGTTATAATATGTAAAATAATTTTCACTTTTAGCGAATATACGTAATACGTTTTGGAGGAAATATGGAAACCTTTAACACTATTATAAATATTGCCCATTGGCTTTTAGGGGCACTTATGTTTTATAACGTCATTTATTTTTTGGTTGGCTTTTTTACAAAATCCAAAACCTTTAAGCCGGCACCTATGACAAGAAAATTCGGTGTTGTTATTGCCGCCCGTAACGAAGAAAAGGTTATAGGCTTTCTTGTTGACAGTTTAAACGAGCAAACCTACCCCTCGGAAAACTATAAAATTTTTGTAGTTGCCGATAACTGCACCGATGACACCGCCAAAGTCGCAAGAGAGCATGGTGCAATAGTTTACGAACGCCACTGTCCTGAAAAGGCCAGAAAGGGCTGGGCGCTTGAATATCTTTTTGAAAATATTGAAAAGGATTACGGCATACAAAACTTTGACGGCTTTGTATTTTTTGATGCCGATAACGTTGTATCTAAAGATTATATTGAGCAACTTAACAACGCCTTTGATACCGGTTGCGATGCCGTTATTGGTTATCGAAACACCAAGAATTTTGACCACAACTGCATTTCAGCACATTACGGAATCCACTTTATGCGAAGCTCTATGCTTCTTCACAGGCCAAGAAGTAAATTTGGGTTTTGCGGTCACATTGCCGGAACAGGATATTTGCTTTCCTCTGAACTTTTAAAGAATGGTTGGCATTATTCCTGCCTTACTGAGGATACCCAAGCCACCATGGATTTTGCCGTAGACGGAAAACGAATTGAGTATTGTGAAGCGGCAGAATTTTACGATGAGCAACCCTACGAATTTAAGGTTATGGCACGCCAACGTATACGTTGGGCAAAGGGTAGAATGTCCTGCTTCTTTAGTTACGGTTACAGGTTAATTTACGGTATCTTCAGACACTTTTCAAAGCTTGATGCAGCTAAAAACCCATCGGGCGAAAAGCCAAAATTCCTTCAGTCCATAAGAAAAAATTGCTCCTGCTATGATATGTTCTTCTACTTAATGCCCAAAAATATGATATTTTTAATGCTAAGCATTTTGCAGTTGATTGCAACCGTTATTTTGTCCTTTTACGTTGTTACTGACGGTGCAAGCGGCACTAGCGACTATCTTAAACCCTTTTTAGCTCTGCTTCTTAGCTTTTTGGGCTCCTATGTAAGCCGTATTGCCCTTGGCGTAGGTGTTGTTATAAGAGAGTGGCATCATATTCACTGCTCGGTTCCTAAGATGATTTGGAATTTAATAACCTGGCCCCTTTTCGACTTCCTCGACGGTTATCTCTGCATTATTTCCCTCTTTATGCGAGTTAAATGGAAGCCCATTAAACACGACGAAGCAATAAGTATAAACGATATTAAATAATTTTTGGGGATGAAAAAAACAAAATCTGTTAAATCCCTTTAAATAAGAATAAAAAGAAATTAAAAATCTGCAATAAAAGTGCGAAAAAGCACTTTTGTTGCAGATTTTATTTTTATAAATATATCGGTTAGATAAATTTTATCCGAACAAGGTTTTTCCTAAATGGCTAAACACCGTTCCGCGGCCGGAAAGATACAGATAAATTGTAGCTTATCGCGGGGACGGAATCCCCTCGCCAACATTCGTTGGCCCTCTCCCCTTTAACAAGGGGCGCTTTGGTTACAGCAAATTTATCATTTTGTGCATACTAATAAAATTCGCTATTTATGCAGGGTTACACTCATTTTGGGTATTTGGAAAATTTGCCTCCCTTGTTAAAGGGAGGGGGACCGCTTGCGG
>JAZSJA010000072.1:0-26955 GCA_045534095.1 Acutalibacteraceae bacterium
AACATTATAGGTATCGGAGGGGAGTCTCTTAATATAGCCACCCTCGGTCTTGGTGATAACACACTCCTCCTCGGGGATAAGATCCTCAATATCAACCTCGCCTGCAACATCGGATATCTCTGTGCGGCGCTCATCGGAGAATTTGTCACGAAGATTTAAGGATTCGGTCTTAACAATGTCAAGAATTCTCTCGCGCGAAGCAAGAATTGCGTCGCACTCCTTGATAAAGTCAAGCTTTTCTTGCAATTCGTCAAGAATCTTCTGCTTTTCAAGACCTGCAAGCTTACCAAGCTGCATCTGAACGATAGCGGTGGTCTGAATATCGTCAAGCCCGAAGCGGTCGGTAAGCGCTTGCTTACTTTCTGGGATTGTCTTTGAGTTTCGGATTATGGCAATAACCTCGTCAATAAAGTCAAGAGCCGTCTTTAAGCCTTCAAGAATATGCGCGCGCTCGGCCGCTTTCTTGCGGTCAAACTCTGTGCGGCGACGAATAATCTCATACTGGAAGTCAATGCTGTTTTGAAGCATCTCTTTAAGGGTGAGAATTTGCGGCTTGCCGTTTACAATGGCAAGTAAAATTGCGCCAAAGGTTGACTGCAGCGCTGTATAGCTGTAAAGCTTGTTAAGCACTACCTGCGGACTTGCGTCACGCTTAATATCAACCACAATTCGCATACCGCCGTCGCGCTTTGAAGAGTAGTCAACAACATCATCAATGCCCTCAATCTTTTTCTCACTTGCAAGGTCATAAATGTGTTTAACTAAATCTTTTTTGCGTACTTTATAAGGTATTTCGGTAATAACTATACGGAATTTACCATTTTGAGTTTCTTCAATTTCTGCCTTACCACGAACAATAATCTTGCCGCGACCAGTTGCATAAGCAGCACGAATGCCGCTTCTACCCATTATCATTCCGCCTGTGGGGAAGTCGGGGCCTTTAATATGCTCGCAAAGCTCAGGTAAATCTGCATCGGGATTATCAATAAGACAGCACATACCATCAATAACTTCACCAAGATTATGGGGAGGAATTTCGGTAGCCATACCAACTGCAATACCGGAAGAACCATTAACCAAAAGTTGTGGAAAACGAACCGGCAAAACCTCAGGCTCTTTTAAACGATCATCATAGTTGGGCATAAAATCAACGGTATCTTTTTCAATATCATCAAGCATATTGAGAGAAAGACGGTTCATTCTAGACTCGGTATAACGATAAGCAGCAGCGGGGAAACCATCTATATTACCAAAGTTACCCTGTCCATCAATAAGAGGATAACGAAGGGAGAAATCCTGTGCCATACGAACCATTGCATCATAAACAGATGCGTCACCGTGGGGATGATAACGACCAAGCACAGAACCAACGGTATCTGCACATTTACGATGTTTTTTATCAGGGGTAAGACCGTTTTCATACATTGTGTAAAGAATTCTTCTATGAACGGGCTTTAATCCATCACGAACGTCGGGAAGAGCACGACCAACAAGTACCGACATAGAATACTGAAGCATACTGCTTCTTACTTCATCTACAATTTCAACAGGTTTTATAATAGTTTGTTCGTCCTCGGGCCAAACAACTACTTCTTTTTCTTTTTTAGCCATTTCTCATCCCTCCTTAAATATCAAGATCTGTTGCAAATATTGCGTTTTCTTCAATAAATTTACGTCTGGGCTCAACCTCTTCACCCATAAGCATAGAAAATGTTGCATCTGCAATAACAGCATCCTCTATACTTACCTTTAAAAGAGTTCTCTTTTCAGGGTCTAAAGTTGTTTCCCAAAGCTGATCCGGATTCATTTCACCAAGACCTTTATAACGCTGAACGTCAACGTTACCGCCAAGTTCTTCAATACATTTATCTTTTTCTTCCTCTGTAAACAAATCAAAATGTTGTTTTCCTTTTGAAACACGATAAAGAGGTGACTGTGCCAAATAAACATGGCCTGTTTCAATAAGCTGAGGCATATAACGGAAGAAAAATGTCAAAAGCAAGGTACGAATGTGAGAACCGTCTACGTCGGCATCGGCCATAATAACAATTTTATCATAGCGAAGTTTTGTAATATCGAAGGTATCACCAATTCCGGTACCAAGAGCTATAATAACAGGGGTTAATTTATCATTACCATATACTCTGTCAGGTCTTGCTTTTTCAACATTAAGCATTTTTCCCCAAAGAGGAAGTATTGCCTGATAGGTAGAGTTTCTACCTTCAACTGCGGAACCGCCTGCAGAATCTCCCTCGACGATAAATATCTCAGTTTTTGATGGATCATCTGAAATACAATCGGTAAGTTTTTCGGGCATTCTTGTTCTGCCACCAAGTGTAGTTTTACTTCTTGTTGCTTGCAAAGCTTTTTGTGCTGCCTCACGAGCATTTGAAGAAGCAATGGATTTATCCATAATAATTTTGGCTTGAGATGGATTTTCTTCCAAATACTGACCAAGTTTTTCTTTAACAATAGCACGAACAAGCTTACCAATATCAGTATTACCAAGTTTTGCTTTTGTTTGACTTTCAAATTGAGCATCAACAAGTTTTACGCTGACAACTGCAGTAATACCCTCACAAATATCTACTGTTGAAGGTTTAGAATCACTTTCTTTAAGATGCTTAAATCTTAAACCATAATCATTGATGGTAGAAGTAAGAGATGCCTTAAAGCCTGTTTCATGGGTACCGCCATCAACAGTATGAATGGTATTTGCAAAGCTTATAATATTACTGCTGTAGCTTGTACTCCAAACAAGAGCAATCTCTACAGAAGAATCTTCTTTTGTACCTGAAAGATAAATAATATCATCAATTAGTTTTTCTTTTCCTGTTTTTTCTAAAAGATATTCAACGTAGTTACGAATACCACCCTCAAAATGTAAATCATCACTTCTTTCGGTAGCATCGCTTCTTTTATCTGTTAAAACTACACGAATACCTGCATTAAGAAAGGCTTGCTCACGAAGTCTTTGAAGTAAAATATCATAATCATAAGTAGTTGTATCGGTAAAAATTGTGGGGTCAGGCTTAAAGGTTACGGTTGTACCTGTTTTGGTTGTATCGCCAACAATTTCAAGATTATTTATAATATTACCCTTTTCAAAACGCTGTTTGTAAATATGGGTACCATCCTTAACCTCTACCTCAAGCCATGAAGAAAGAGCATTAACAACAGATGCACCAACACCATGCAAACCGCCGGATACTTTGTAACCGCTACCACCAAATTTACCACCTGCATGAAGAATGGTAAATACAACGGTAACTGAGGGGAGTCCTGTTTTGGCGTTTATACCAACAGGAATACCACGGCCGTTATCCTCAACTCGAATAACACCATCATCTAAAATATCAACTGTAATCTTATCACAGTAGCCTGCCAAGGCCTCGTCAATAGAGTTATCCACTATCTCATAAACAAGATGATGTAGTCCTCTTTCACCTGTAGAACCGATATACATACCGGGACGTTTTCTTACAGCGTCAAGACCTTCCAGTACCTGTATGGAATTTTCGTCATAATTTTCAGTTACAGGAGTATTGATGTCATTAGTGCTCATAAATTTTCTCTCTTTTCTTTAAAATAAAAATTTATAAATATATATTTTTTGAAATATTACGCTTATTTAAGGTTTGTGAGGAAATTTGGGATATATAAATTGTTTTTTCCTTTGATTTTTTAGGACTTACCACTATAAATGATTTTGGTAAATCATAAGAAACGGTTACAACCTCACCTGATTTTTCAGCATTTTTTAAATAATCACGAGTATTTTTTGAAACGGTTGATGTATCCATATCAAAAATACCTATAATATCCTTTGTTTTAACTACCTTGTCGCCACCTAAATGAAGATACATAAAGATTTTCTGTAAGTCTTTATTTAACTAAAATATTACAGAAATTTCCTCCCTTCATTTCAAATACGGTACCGCTAGAAAGTCCTTTTATGTTTGAGGGATCACAACAGGTTATGAAAACCTGCCAATCCTTAATGTGATTTAAAATAAAATCCTGACGGCTTCTATCAAGCTCACTCATAACGTCATCCAGTAAAGCAATTGGATATTCACCCGTTATTCTTTTTAAAACCTTTGCTTCCGAAAGCTTTAAAGCAAGGCAAACACTTCGCTTTTGACCTTGAGATCCAAAACTTTTTACCAAAGAATTATTTAAAATTAAATTTAAATCATCACGATGAGGTCCAACAGATGTATTACCTGTTAAAATATCTTCTTTACGAGAATTTTTTAAAATTTTAATAATTTCTTCCTCATTTATTTCTTTTTTTATTGCCGAAGAATATTCAATATTTAAAATTTCCTTTTCTCCTGATAGTCCACCATATATTTCAGGTAAAATTTCCTTTAAAATTTCAACGTAGCGATAGCGGTATTTTACTATTTCTTTAATATTAAAAGCTAAAGATTTTTCAAAATCATCAAGTAAAAACTCTATATCACTATGAAATTTTATATCCCTTAAAATAGTGTTTCTTTGATTTACCGCTTTTATATAATTTCTCATTTTTTCATTATATAAAGGATAAATTTGACCAATTGCAGTATCTAAAAATCTTCTTCTTACTGCAGGACCATCATTAATTAAATTTAAATCATTTGGAGAAAAAACTATTGCATAAAAATTTCCCGCTAATTTTGAGGCTGAAGAAAGAATTTTTCCATTTAACTCGGCTTTTCTTTTCTCTTCAATTATAATTTTTGCATTTTTTTCATTTTCACCAAATATAAAATCACAGCTGTTAACAGCCTTTTGAAAATTAAAACCTAAAAGTTCGTTATCCTTTGCACCTCGAAAACTTTTAGCCCCGCAAAAAAGCCATATTGCCTCTAAAAGATTTGTTTTGCCCTGAGCATTATCCCCGTAAATAACATTCATATTTTCGGTTGGTATAAATTCAAGCTCGGTGAAATTTCTAAACCCTTTAGAATATAGATTTTTTATTATCATACAGTAACCTTATAAATTTTTTCTTCAAATTCAACGGTATCGTCCTTATAAAGTTTTTTACCTCTCATAAGGCATACTTGTCCGTTTACCTTAACTTCACCGCCGGTTATAACCATTTTTGCGTGTCCACCCGTTGAAACGGCAGAAGCAAGCTTTAAAAAACTATCTAATTTTATAAAATCTGTTGTTATTTTTATTTCAGTTATCATTTAAGTAGCATTGGCATTACAAGATATAAAAAGTCATCGCCCTCTACGGGATATAATGCCGCAGCGGCAGAAGAACCATTAAACTTTATAATTGCCTCCTCACTTTCTGTAGCTTTTAGTGCATCAAGCAAATATTTACTGCTAAAACCAATTTCAAATTCTTCACCCTCAAGAGTTGTTTCATAAACGTCATTAGAACGACCTATCGAAGATGAACAGGTAAGTAAAATTCTATCTCTTTCCATACTAAAGCGGATAGGAGTTTTTGTTTGGTCATTTAAAATAACAAGAGAAATTCTCTCTAAGGTTTCAATAAATTCGGGAACGTTTACTCTTATTTCTTGTTTATTAGAAAGGGGAATGGAACGCTGATATTCAATAAAATTTCCTTCAATAAGGCGAGAAGTCATAACGTAACCATCAATATCAAAGGCTATATTTCTTGCACCGATGTTAATAACTATATCCTCATCTTTATCGCCAATTATTTTAACAGCTTCACCAATAGCTCTACCGGATACAACAAAGTTTATTTTTCCTTCGTAATTTATTGGAGCTTTTCTAACAGCAAGACAGTTTCCATTTATTGCAACAAGTTTAATTTCATTATTTTCAATTTCAAAATTTATACCGGTTAAAATAGGTCTTGTTTCCTCTTTAACGGAAATAGCAAAAATAGTTTGTCTTACCATATCTTTTAATAACTCAGAAGAAATGGTAATACTATCCTTTTCAGAAACGTTAGGCATTTCAGGGAAATCCTCAGACTTCATACCTAAAATATCAAAAGCGGAGCCTCCACATTTAATATGACAGACTTGACGTTCATCAACTGTAAGTTCAATGATATCTCCGTTTACCTTACGAATAATATCAAAAAGGATTTTAGCACTTATTACAACGTCACCCTCTTTTTCACATCTGATAGGCAACTCTTTTTTTATGCTTATTTCCATATTATAAGCCATAAGAGTTAGTCTATCGGTTTCTGCTGAAAGAAGTACACCCTCTAAAATTGGAAGTGAGGAACGCGGTGTAACTGCTCTTTGTAAATTTGAAAGAGCTTCTGATAGTTGTTCACGGTTAATCAGGATTTTCATTTTTTATCACCCAAATCATTTTTTTTGCAAATTTTTTTTAATATATCTTTTTAAATTTTAAAAGTAATAGTAAAGGGGGTTAATAACTTTAATAACTGGTACAAAGGGCTTGGTTAAGGCAAAAAATGGTATAAAATAGTAAACACTTAAAATTTAATAAAAAGTGGAAAACTAAATAAAAAATTTTTTACTAACAATGGTGTTGATAACTTTTATTTAATTACTTTAAAAAGGTGGATAACTTTTTTATCATTTTATTACCTATAGTAATATTTTTTAGGAATCTCTTTTGAGATTTTTAATAATATCTTCAACCAATTCTTTGTCAAAAGGATTATTTTTAAGATGTTCTTCTATTTTTTGAACGTTATATAAAACGGTTGCATGGTCCTTGCCAAAGCTTTCACCTATTGCTTTATATGAGAGCTCGGTTGTTTCTCTTGCTATGTACATTGCAACCTGTCTTGCGAAAGCAACTGCTGCAGTTTTTCTTTTCGAAATTATATCCTTTTCTGAAACGTTAAAGGTTTTTGAAACCTGGAATATAATTTCTTCAACCTTAATTGGTTCGGGGGTTGTATCGTTTATAATATCTCTTATAAATCCTTGAACTACCGAAATAGATGGATTTTTATTTTGAAGACTTACGTAAGCCTGAAGTTTTTTAACAACACCCTCAAGCTGACGGGTGTTCATTTTAATGTGTTCTGCAATAAAATAAACGATATTTTCTTCTAAGCTAAGATTTAATAGAGAGGCTTTAGTTTTTATTATTCCGACTCTTGTTTCAAAATCAGGGGGAGTTATATCTGCCATAACACCACCCTCAAAACGGGAACGGATTCTATCCTCTAAGGTTTTAATTTCTTTTAAAGGACGGTCACAGGTAACAACAATTTGTTTGTTATTTTGATAAAGTGCGTTAAAAGTATTAAAAAATTCTTCTTGAGTTTGATCTTTACCTGCGATAAAGTGAATATCGTCCATTAAGAAAATATCAATATTTCTGTAACGGTTTTTAAATTCATCAATAGATCCGTCTTGTAAGGCTTTTATCATATTGTTTGTAAATTCTTCACCGCGTATATATTCAATCTTTTTGTTAGGAAATTTTTTACTTGCATGATTTTTTATTGCTAATAAAAGGTGGGTTTTACCAACACCTGAATTTCCGTATACCAAGAGGGGATTATAAAGATTTATTGACTGTTCACTATCTGCAACTGCCATTGCTGCAGCATGAGCAAATCTATTTGATGAACCTACTATATAATTTTCAAAAGTGAAATTTGATTCAAAGGAATTTCCATCATTGTTTACAGGTTCAGGATTGTTTGAAATAATACTTCCGTTTTCATCTGAAAGTAAGAGTTCAAATTCAACGGGAAATCCCATAATATCTTTAAGAGCTATTTCTATGAAATTTTTAAAATTTGATTCTACAATGCTTTTTTTGTAGCTGGAATAAATTGAGCCTGTAAATTTGCCGTTTTCCATTTTTATTGGTACTATATCGGCAAACCAAACACCATATGCTATTTCAGTAAAATATTGCTTATTTATACATTCATCACAGACGGCTTTCCATACGTCATTTATGGATTCTATTTGCATTTTTTGTTTTTTCCTTTCTTTTTTTTTTGGTTATTTTTAAACTATTTTTTTGTTGATAAAACTAAAAACTTTATGATAAAATAATACTAAATTATTTTATCATATTTTTGAAAAAAATTCAATAGTTTTTATGGCTTTTTAACACAAAATATGTTAAAATATTTAAGAAAAAAATTAAAATTAAAGAAGGTGTTTTTTTGAAAGAATTTTTAGCTGAAATTTTAGGGAAAAAAGGTATTGATTTTTATGGATTTTGTTCATTTTCAAGTCTTGAAGATTGTATTATTGAATGCAGAGCAAAAAGTAGACTACCCGAAAATTCAAATACAGTGATTACCATTCTTTTTCCATACAAAGTTAAAGAGAAAAATCCTGAAAATATTTCACGTTATGCTGCCGTTGATGACTATCATTTTGTGGCGGGAAAAATTCTTGAAGAAATCACATTTTTACTTAGAGAAAAATATAAAGAAAATTCTTTTGAATGGTTTATAGATAATTCTCCCATTAACGAGGTAAAAGCAGGTGTTTTATCCGGCCTTGGAGTAAAAGGAAAAAATAATTTACTTATAAATAAAAAATACGGAAGTTTTTGTTTTATAGGAGAAATAGTTACAGATTATAAATTACAAATTGTAAACAATTTAAATACAAAATGTATAAATTGTGGTAGGTGTCTGGATGCCTGTCCTACCGGATTTTTAAAGGATAAAAATAAAAAATGCCTTTCTCAAATTACTCAGCAAAAGGCAGAACTGAGTAATAATGAAAAGGCGTTAATAAGGGAAAAAGGCGTTATATGGGGTTGTGATATTTGTCAGGATATTTGTCCTATGAATAAAAATTCATCTTTAACAAATATAAAAGAATTTATAGATACCTATAAAGAAAAATACGAAGAAAATGAAGATATTAAAAACAGAGCTTATGCCTGGCGTGGTGAAAAGATTATAAAAAGAAATTTTGAAATATTAAATAAAAAATAATAAAAAAGGGATATTGAATGAAAAAATTCAGTATTCTTTTTTTTTCGCCAAAAGTTCTTAAAAGGTTACATTTTACACCCGTTGACAAGATATATTGTATAGATGTAATATTAAAATACAATATTTTGATGTTAAGGAGAAAATAAAAATGGAGATAAAAACTTTTTATATTACTCATAAAATATTGAAAATAAAAATTAAGGATATTGAGGTTAAAAAAAGAATAAGAAATGAAAATTTTTATGATGATAATATATCTGTTTTATCTGCAAGTATTAAGAAGAATGGTTTAGTTGAACCGATTTTTTTAAGAAAGGATATAAATAATACCAAAAAATATATTTTAGTAGATGGGCTAAGACGTTTAAATGCTTTTGAATTTTTAGGTGCAAAATATATACCTGCTATAATACTTTCTTTAACCGAGGCAGAGGCGGATATGTTATTTTTATCAGAAAATGAAAATAGAAAGCATATTTCAATTTTTGAAAAGGCTATTTATATTGCAGATATTTTAAAAAGTGGAAGAGTTACAAAAAATGAATTAGCAGATGCCCTTGGAATCACGGTAAAATCCCTTGAAAAGAAACTTAATATATTAAGACTTAAAAATGATGAAAAGGAGATAATTATAAATCATTCCTTTGATGAAGAATTTATAGATATGTTTTTAGAATTTAATGATGAGAAAAGAGAAGAAATACTAAATAAAATAATTGTTCAGAGTTTTACGAACAACGAAGCAAAAAGATTTATTGAAGATATAAAAAAACCTAAAGTAAAGCCAATTAAAACGGCACAAATAAGTAGTGATAAAATAATTTTAAATAGTATAGAAAAAATGGCGGGCCAACTAAAAGAAAGTGGAATACCCGCCAAATGTTATAAAAATGAAAATGATGAAAAATGTGAATATGTTTTATCAATAGAAAAATAAATTTATAATGGATTTTTATTTATTTTAGCAGAGGCTCTTGGATATTTTTCGCCTGTCTCTTTAATTTTTGAAGAAACTATGAAATATCTTGTATTATCCATAGGTAATTCTTCTTTTATTAAAAATGGATTATCCCCTCCTAAAATAGAGATTGCTTTTTTTGCCTCAATTAGTTCTTCTTCTGCACCGGGACCTTT
The DNA here is from genome assembly GCA_045534095.1 of Acutalibacteraceae bacterium. Lineage (GTDB taxonomy): Bacteria > Bacillota > Clostridia > Oscillospirales > Acutalibacteraceae > UMGS1279. Next base: position 10,021 of record JAZSJA010000072.1, read on the forward strand.
CATGGCAATAAATTTACCGTTTTGTTTTACAAATGGTAAACAATATTCTGAAAGGGTGTTAAGACGTGCTACAGCTCTTGCTGTTGCATAATCAAATTGTTCTCTGTATTTTGTTTCTTTAGCGGCTAATTCGGCTCTAATATGCAAATTTTCTGCCTTAATTCCCAGTTGATTTTGTAAATCCTCTAAAAATATAAATCTTTTTGCATGACCATCTAAAAGAGTTACTTTAACCAGTGGTCTTAAAATTTTTATAACCATACCGGGGAAACCTGCACCCGTACCAATATCAATAAGACTTTCCCCATCTTTTGGGTCAATAATTTTAAGCAGAGAAAGACTATCTATAAAATGTTTTACAACTATTTCATCAGGGTCTTTTATTGCGGTAAGATTTATTTTTTCGTTCCATTCTAGAAGTAAATTTCCGTATAAAGTAAGATTTTCTACCGCATTTTCAGGTATAGAAATATTATTTTTTTCGGCATATTCTAAAAATGGATTAAAGTTAAAATCGGGCATATTAGTTTCCTTTCTTTTGTAGCCAGATTATAAGAACAGAAATATCTGCAGGACTAACGCCTGAAATTCCCATTGCTTGACCTATGTTAAGGGGTTTTACCTTTAAAAGCTTTTCTTTAGCCTCTAAACGAAGTCCTGAAATTTCATTATAAGGTGTATCTACTGAGAGCTTTGTTGCTTCCATACGGTGCATTTCTTTAACGGTTGAAAGCTGTCTTTTTATATATCCGCTGTATTTTATTTCGGTTTCAATTTTATCTAAAATTTCTTCAGATAAATCAGGGTGTTCGGTATCAAAGGGTAGTAAATCCTTAATTGAAAGCTGGGGACGACGAATTAAGTCTGCAAAACGAGTACCCGTTTTAAGAGGAACTGTTCCCTTTTCTTTAAGCATTTTGTTTATTTCCTCAGTAGGTGAGGCAAAGGAATTTTCAAGTCTTTCAATCTCTTTTTCCTTTATTTCTAACATATTTTTAAATTTATTATAACGTTCTTCGTTTATAAGACCAATTTCATATCCAATAGGAGTAAGCCTTTCATCCGCGTTATTTTGACGCAAAATAAGGCGATATTCAGAACGTGAGGTCATCATTCTATAGGGGTCGGCACAACCTTTTGTAACCAAATCATCAATTAGGGTGCCAATGTAAGAACTTGATCGAGTAAGATGAAAAAGTTCCTCACCTTTTGCAAACTTTGCCGCATTTACACCTGCAACAAGGCCTTGTACAGCAGCTTCCTCATAACCGGAGGAGCCGTTAAACTGTCCTGCACCAAAAAGACCGGGATGATTTTTAACCTCAAGGGTTGGAAAGAGGGCTATAGGATCAATACAATCATATTCAATGGCGTAAGCAGGACGCATTATTTCTACATTTTCAAGCCCTTCAATAGTGCGATAAAACTCAAGCTGAACCTCCTCAGGAAGAGAAGAGGACATACCTTGAAGATACATTTCTTCGGTATTTTTTCCACAAGGCTCAATAAAAAGTTGATGTCTTTTTTTATCTGCAAAACGGACTATTTTATCTTCCAAACTAGGGCAATATCTAGGTCCTACACCTTCAATAACGCCGCCGTAAAGGGGGGAACGGTGTAAATTTTTAAGTATTACATCTTTTGTTTTGTCATTGGTGTAGGAAATATGACAGCTAACAATATTTTCGGAAATTTTTTCTGTTTCAAAGCTGAAAGGGATGATTTTTTCATCACCCTCTTGAACCTCAAGATTTTCAAAATTTATGCTACTTTTTAAAACGCGTGCGGGTGTGCCTGTTTTAAATCTTCTTAAAGGTAAACCAAGCTTTAAAAGGGATTCAGATAGTGTGGTTGCAGCAAAGGTGCCATCAGGACCGCCATCATAATTAACTTCGCCGACAAATATTTTTCCCCTTAAAAAGGTACCTGTTGCCAAAACAACGCTTTTTGCCTTAAAAACAGCTCCTAAAGAGGTGACAAGAGAATAAATTCCATCTTCTTCTTTTTCAATGGAAACAATTTCTGCTTGGCGAACGAGCAGATTTTTTTGTTTTTCCATTGTATGTTTCATATAAGCAGAATAATCACGTCTGTCTATCTGGGCACGTAAACTGTGAACGGCAGGGCCTTTACCCCTGTTAAGCATACGACTTTGAAGAGTATTAGCATCTGCGGCTTTACCCATTTCACCGCCGAGGGCATCTATTTCGCGAACAAGATGACCCTTTGCAGTACCACCTATTGATGGATTGCAAGGCATATTGCCTACCCAGTCTAAATTTATGGTAAAACATACCGTTTTTGCACCAAGACGTGCAGAGGCCAGGGCAGCCTCAACTCCTGCATGGCCTGCCCCTATAACGGCAACGTCTATGTTATCTGCTAAATATGTTTGCAAAAAAATCTTCCTTTCAGGAGGTTATTTTCCTACGCAGAAATTGCGGAAAACCTCGTCTGCTACTTCTGTGGTTATTCTTTTTCCGTCAAGCTCTAAAAGGGCGGCAAGACCATCATCAATTAAAATTCCAACGGCATCTAAGGTAACGCCGCTGCTGAGGGCTGTAATTGCCTCATTTACTGATGCTTCTGCCCTTTGAACCGTTTGATATTGTCTTTCATTTGAAAGCATTTCGGCATTTGGGTCAAGCTCGTTAAGCTTTAAAATTTCAGTTATTTTGGTTACTAAAGAATCCTCACCATCACCCGTTAAAGCAGAGATTTTTACAAACGGGATGTTTAAAGATTCATAGTATTTTGAACCGCCATCTGTTAGATCATTTTTATTTAAAACCAAAAGAGTAGGTTTATCTTTTATTTTATCGATAAGGTCTTTATCATCATTGGTAGGGGGTATGGAGGTATCAAATACTGCAAGACATAAATCGGCGGTATTCAGACGATTAAGAGCTTGTTCGATACCTATTTTTTCTACTTCATCATCGGTTTCGTGAATACCTGCGGTATCTGCAAGAAGTAGTATGTAATCTCCAATTTTTGCAGTCTGTTCCACTACATCTCGTGTGGTACCTGCTATTGATGTTACAATGGAACGCTTTGTTTTTGAAAGTAGATTCATAAGGGTTGATTTACCCGCATTAGGACTACCTACAATTACAGTATTTATGCCGTCAATAATAAGCTTACCTTTATCGTAATCGGCTATAAGATTAGCTAAACCGGCAGAAATTTCATTAAGTGAGGTTAAAAAATCTTCTTCACTGATGCAAAGGGTTTCGTCTTCGGGAAAATCAGAAAAAACCGAAATTTGACTTACTAAAAACAGTAATTTATCGGTCATTTCTTGTATTTTTTTAGAAAGCGCACCCTCTTTATTTTTAGTGGCTATATTTAAGGCTCTATCATTTTTAGCAGAGATTAAGTTCATTACTGATTCTGCCTCTGTAAGGCTTAATTTACCATTTAAAAAGGCTCTTTTTGTAAATTCTCCACCCTCGGCAATTCTTGCTCCGGCAGAAGTTATAGCCCTTAAAACCCTGCGTATAAGGTGTGTACCTCCGTGAACTGAGATTTCTACAGTATCCTCGCCTGTATAGCTTTTAGGAGCACGGAATAAAAGTGCAACTGCATCATCTAAAAGCTCTTGTTTATCATATACCTTGCCAAAAGCGGCGGTATAACCCTTCATTTTATCTAAATCTTTATGTTTGGATTTAAAAACCTGTTTTGCTATTTTTATAGCATCAGGCCCTGAAATTCTAACAGTAGAAAATCCACCCTCGCCAAGAGGCGTAGATATTGCGGCTATGGTATCCTTTTGCACCTTTATTCACCTACTTTTTGGGATATTTATGTTTTATTTACCTACAATTTTATTTGCAAGCTCGGTGAGTTCATCTTTGTTATAAAATTCAATGGTTATGGTACCACGACCGTTTTTGCCGGGTTTAATAACCGCTTTTCGGTGGGTTTCGTTTTTAAGAGCAAGCTCTACTTCGCGGTAGAAACTATCTTGCTTTGTTGTAGTGGTTTTTTCGGTTTTTGTCTTTGCGGCAGATTTTGCCATTGCCTCTAATTGACGTACGGAAGCACCCTCAACAGCGGCAATAAAGGCCTCTTGTTGTAAAGCAGTGTCGGTAAAAGCAAGCAACGTTCTTGCGTGGCCTGCAGAAATTCTACCCTCTGCCAATGCAATTAACATATCATCAGGTAGATTGAGAAGTCTTAATGCATTTGTAACGGCGGAGCGTGATTTTCCTACTCTTTCGGCAACTTCATCCTGAGTGAGACCAAATTCCTTTATTAAGCGAACATAACCCTTTGATTCTTCAACAGGATTAAGATCCATACGCTGTAAATTTTCAATAAGAGCAATCTCCATAGTTTCCTTATCGTCAAGTGACTTGATTATAACAGGAACTGTAGTGAGTCCGGCCATTCTACAAGCTCTCCAACGGCGTTCACCTGCTACAATTTGATATGTACCACCAATCATTGGGCGAACTACAATTGGTTGCAATAATCCATGCTTTTCTATACTATCTGCAAGTTCTTGCAAGGCTTCTTCATCAAAATGAATACGTGGTTGGTCTTTGTTTGGCTCTATCTCAGAGAGTCTGAGTTCTGCGGTAAGATTATCATCGGTGGCATTTTCACTCATAAGGGAACTGAGTCCTTTTCCTAAACCTTTTTTAATTGCCATAGTAAAAATTCTCCTTATTTATTTCTTTTTATAAATTCTTTTGCTAGTTCGTTATAACAATCGGCACCTTTTGAACGTTTATCATAGTACTGAATGGGCAATCCGAAGCTTGGAGCCTCTGAAAGGCGTACAGAACGTGTTATTACGGTGCTATAAAGCTTTTTACCAAAGAATTTTTTAATTTCGCTTACAACCTGTTGCGTTAGATTAAGTCTACCATCAAACATAGTTAATAGTACACCCTCTATTTCTAACGTTGGATTGTAAAGTCGTTTCACCTGACGCATTGTTGACATAAGCTGTGAAAGACCCTCTAAAGCAAAATATTCGCATTGTATGGGTACTAAAAACGTATCAGTAGCAACTAAGGCGTTGAGTGTTATAAGTCCCAAAGAGGGGGGACAATCAAGCAAAATAAAATCGTAGTTCTCGCGAACAGAAGCAAGTGCGTTTTTTAGCTTAGTTTCGCGGTTTTCTATATTAGAAAGTTCGATTTCTGCACCTGCTAAATCCATTGCGGATGGTATTATATCCACTCCCTTGAAATCGGTCTTTTTTATTACCATTTCGGCGGGTTTATCCCCGGTTATAAGGTTGTAAGAAGAAAAAATAACCTCTCTTTTATTTATGCCAAAACCACTAGTCGTATTGCCTTGTGGATCAATATCAACAATTAAAACTTTTTTACCCTGCATTCCAAGACCTGCGGTAAGATTTACTGCGGTAGTTGTTTTGCCAACGCCGCCTTTCTGGTTTACAATTGCTATTATTTTACCCAAAACAGACCGCCTCCTTAAAATTATATCTATTATTGGGGTTGTATTTTAAAAACTCTTAGAACATTATAACACATATTGCAGTAAAATTAAACAGTTAAATTGATTTTTTTGAAAATATTTATTTATAATGTTTCACGTGAAACATTCTGCGATTATTTCTTTCTAGGATTGAATTTTGAATATTTTCTGCAATTCGAGTAACAATATATGTAAAAGGGGTTGCTTATGATGGAGATTTTTATAGATTGCCTAAAGGCCTTTGCTATAGGAGGTCTTTTCTGTTTAATAGGGCAAATTTTAATAGACCGCACCAAATTAACTCCCGCCAGAATTTTAGTGGGGTATGTGGTTTCGGGCGTTTTTTTAACTTCAATAGGTGTTTATGATTATTTGGTCGATTTTGCGGGTGCCGGTGCCAAGGTTCTTCTCACAGGCTTTGGTTATTCATTGGCTAAGGGTGTTGAGGAAGCCGTTAGAGAAAATGGCCTTATAGGTGCCTTGAGCGGAGGTCTCACAGCAACTGCAGCGGGTATTACGGCAGCAATTTTATTTGGTTTGATTGCATCTTTAATATCAAAGCCGGGCAAAAGGAGTCTGTAAAAAGAAAAAAGTTCCATCCCTAAAAGGTGGAACTTTTAAACTGATTTCTTATGTTTCACGTGAAACATTTTAGTCGAAAGCAAAACCGTGGTATGGATTTGTTAGATTTTTTTCAAATTCTTTTTCTGCAAACCAAATAACGCTAAAATCTTGAATTAGGTTACTAAAGCCCGGTATTTGGCCTTTTAAGGTGACGGGGAGGCGTATTTCAAGGTCTGTCGCCTTATTTTTTAGTGCTAAATTAGATATAGCACTAAAAAGTTGATTTATATATTCTTTTTTACATAGCGCTTCCTTAACAAGTAGGGTGGTTTCGCGCATTTCGTATACAAATCCAAAATTTTCTGATTTGATGGGTATTGAGCCATCTGCGGCAGTGGTTAGGATTTCTTTACTAAAATCAACGTATCCATCGCTGAGCAAAGATAAAAAAGATTTGCGTACTACCTGCCAATCATCTAAGGCTGTTTCTGCAAAAGCATCTTGATATTTCTTAAAGGTTTTGGAGAAGTCCTCAGTAGAGGTATTTATCTTACATATCTTAAAATAGGGATAAAATCCATATTTTGCGTAAAAATCAAAAAGAGATTTATTTGCAGGTTTTAAAAATATTCCTTCTTTATTGTTTTTTATTGCTTCTTGCCTTGCTTTGTCTAAAAGGCGTCCCATTATGCCTCTTCCTCTATAATCGGGGTGGGTGCAGGCGGCATAAAGATAGTAATAGGGGTGGGGAATATTTTTAATAAGGATATTTGTATCCATTAAAAAAAGCATTGCTATGGGTGAGCCTTTTTCATCATATTCGCAAATACAGTTTGCTTTACTCAATACATTTTTAAAAAGAAGCTCAGCATCCTCTTCGGTGTCATCGGTAAAGGAGAGCAAATAGAGTTTTTTATATTCGGTGTAGTCAGTCATTACAGCTTTTCCTCAATTACATATTTTTTAAGCAATATATCAGGGTGATAGGAGAGTTTAGCTTTTCTGAGACCCTCAAGCCCCATATCATCCTCTCGATTTACGTATTTAAAATCGGAGAGTTCATTTAAAATGAATTCTCTGTTTATTAGGGAGTAGGCGGTGCGAAATTCAGGCAGAGCCTTTTCAACGTGTATATCAAAAACAAAATCATTTATGGGTGAGCCAAAGGTGAATGCTATTATTTCTCCATTTACACGAATGCAACCACCACGCAAATTTAAATCCTTCATAAGGGGGAGATATTTTTTAAGGGCAGAATTTTCTGTTTCAATGCTTAAACTATCTTCGGTGACATTTTTCATAGCTTCGGTCCATTTATCTGCCATTTTTAATACTTCAGGTAGATTTTGTTCAGTAAGGGTTTCATACTGCCACTCATATTTTTTTGAAAATGCAGAAATATGGTTTCGCTTAGAATGATATTTTTTACCTTTTAAAGTTTTAAGATTTTCTGTTAAATACAGGTATTCAAAATCATCACGGGACTCCTTTTGTGAAAAAAATTCACTAAACATAGAGTTGAAGGTATCAAGTCTTGTACCCTCAGCACCTAAAAAGATGAGAGGACGATTTTCGCTTTTGGTATACTCCCTTAAAATATTAACAGCTCTTTCCATATCTTTTGCGAAGGGAAGCAGAAAAATATCGCTATTTTTCCCAAGTGAAACAAACATCATATCATCTAAAAAGGCGATTTTTTGGTGATAATAGTTTTTCCAAATAAGAAGAGTCATAGGTGTAATTTCGCAAGACATACTACCCCCCGAAAATTCATCTAGGAATTTTTTAATTTTAAAATAATCGGCAATATGGGGTGTTTTAAATTCTAATTTTTGCAAGGTATAAAGCATAATAACTCCGTTTTTTTATTTATTGTTTGCAAAGTTGTTTTGATTAGTCATAATTTTTAAACTAAAAGATATAAATAAAACGGATGTTACCATCCGTTTTATAATTACTAAACTATGTTATTCGTTGGCAGTAACTTTTGCCTCAGTTTCTGAAATTTTTTGATTTTTAAGAAGCTCGCGAATATCTTTTAAAATATCATCAGTAGTTTCTGCAGGAACCTCAGGTACAGCTTCTTCTACTGTTTGACCTTTTTTACCAACCTTTTTGCTTAAACCGCTAACAGCGGAAACAAGCTTAATCATACAGAAAATAACAAGTGCCATAATAATAAAGTTAATAACACCTGTAATAAACGCACCGTAATTAAGGGTATTTTCTACTGTGGTTTCAAGACCTGTAGTGGCATCTGTAACCTTTTTTGTACCGATAACCCACTTCATATCGCTGAAATCTACTCCGCCAAAAACACCTAAAATAGGGGAAATAACGTTATCAGTAAAACTGGTAACAAGATCTTTAAAAGAAAGACCTATAATAGAACCGACGGCCATATCCATAACGTTACCTTGTGTTATGAAGCCTTTGAATTCTCCCAAAAATTTCTTCATTTTAAACCCTCCTAAAAAGATTATACTTAATAATAACATAAAATAAGACAAATAACAACAAAAAATATGAAAAATTTTTCTTTTTTTGATTAGTGGGTTGAAATTTTAAAGAGTGAAAGTTTTAAATCTTGCAAAAATTATATATTTTTGATATAATGAACATACAACAAAGATGGGGGAATGGCAATTGATTATTTTAATAACCGGGGCATCTCATACCGGTAAAACTGCACTTTCGCAAAAACTCCTTGAAAAATATAACTACCCTTATCTTTCAATAGATCACCTAAAAATGGGGCTTATCAGAAGCAAAAATACTGACCTCACACCTATGAGTAATGAGGATGAACTAACAAAATATCTTTGGCCCATTGTTGCAGAAATGATTAAAACTGCCATAGAAAACAATCAAAATTTAATAGTAGAGGGTTGTTATATTCCTTTTGATTGGCGAAAATCCTTTGATGAGGAATATCTTGAAAATATACGGTATTACTGTCTTGTTATGAGCGAGAATTATATAAAAAATCATTTTGATGATATTAAAAAATTTGCAAACGTTATTGAAAATCGTATGGATGATGAATGGTGTACCTTGGAAAGCACCCTTGAGGATAATGCAAAAGTACTTGCCCTTGCCAATAAGTATAATGCAAACTACATTTTAATAGATGATAAATATGAAATAAATATATAATTGTAAAACTTGAGGTGATGGGAATGAAATCGCATAAAAGCAAGATGGTAGCGCCTATTTTAGTTACTATAATTATTGCAATATATTTTTTACTGTATTTTGGGGTTTTAATTTATATATTAGATGGTTTTTGGAAATATGCTTTAGGTGTTATTCCTCTTGGATTTTTAGCAGTTTTAATCTATGTTTGTGCAGAAAGAATCAGAGAAATAAAGAAAGGTGAACAAGATGATCTTAGTAAATACTGATTATATAAGCGGTAAGGAGCTTGAGATGCTTACAATAGTAAAGGGGAGTACCATTCTTTCTAAGCATTTCGGAAAAGATATTGCTCAGGGCTTTAAAACCCTTGTCGGCGGTGAATTAACGGCATATAACGAGATGATGAACGAGGCAAGAGCTTTGGCTACAAAGCGAATGGTTGAGGAGGCCGAGGCACTTGGTGCGGATGCAGTTGTGAATATTCGTTATGCTTCTGCGGCAGTTGTACATAGTGCTGCCGAGGTAATTGCTTACGGCACTGCTGTTAAATTTATAAATAAATAAACCATAAATTTGCAAAAAACTATTGACAAAAATACAAAATAAACATATTATTTTATATGTAGATAAATGCTTTTATCTAGTACGCGATAACTTTTATATGGAGGGTTTAATATGATTCTAGAAAAAATCAAAGAAATTTTGGCAGAGCAGTTTGATATTGATGATATTGCTACTCTTAACGAGAATACCAATATTGCTGATGATTTAGGGGCAGATAGCTTAGACGTAGTTGAAGTTTTAATGTCTATTGAGGATGAATTTAAGGTAGAAATTCCTGATGAAGAGATTGAAAATATAAGAACTATCGGTCAACTTGCCGCTTATATTGAAAATAATCAGTAAGTTTAATATTGTAAACATAAGACTTTTTGCCCACGTGGCAGTATTTAATACTGTGAAGTGGGCTTATTTTTTTAAAAGCAACAATGGAGATGAAATATGGCAGATAAAAAGAGTGGGGCTAGTGGCCTTCATGAGGGACATAGACAAAGGGTATGGAGAGAGTTTACCAAAAACGGAATCGACGAAAACACTCCTCCCCATAAGGTTTTAGAACTTATATTTTTCTTCACCATTCCTCGTAGGGATACAAACGGGCTGGCTCATATAATTTTGCAAAGATTTGGGGGCTCATTCGCAAACGTTATGGAGGCATCGGTGGAACAGCTTATGGAGGCTTCCATTACTGATAATAAGGATATTCCAAGAATCAGTGAATATACTGCAAGTCACATTAAACTAATGCTTGAAATAGTTAAATACTATTATTCCTCAAAGGCAAAGCAGGAAAAACAGTTGTTTAATAGGGTCACCGCAGCCGATTATCTATTTAAAAAACTAATGAATGAGCGTGTTGAAATGGCTTATCTGTTATGCCTGGACTGTGCAGATAGATTTTTAGCCTGCCCAAAACTTTCTGAGGGTGATGAGGTTTCGGTAGGTCTGTCACCCAGAAAAGTGCTTGAAACCATTACTAAAGTAGGGGCAACAAAGGTAATTCTGGCCCATAATCATCCCAGAGGAGTTGCCTTTCCATCTCCACAAGATATTAAACTTACCGCACAAATAGCTCCTGCGATTTCCGGCATCAACGTAGTTTTTATGGATCATATTATAGTAGCGGATAACGATTATGTTTCCCTTCGCGACTCTAAAGACTATGGATTTTTATTTAGTCTTTAAAAAAATCATTATTAAGGGTGAGTAATATGGCAAAATTAAGACTTTTAAGTAATAATATTTGGTGGACTGATGAAAATACAGATGCCTGGAAGGCCAGGGGAGAGGATTGTTCTCCTGAATATCGCGCCAAAGGCTTCGCTCGAGTTTACAAAGAACTTGCACCCGATATTATTGGTCTGCAAGAGGCAGCTGCAAAGCTTCCAAGTGCTGTTATGACTGAACTATTACAGCAAACCGATATTCCTTTTGCTTTACTTTGGGGTAGAGATACACCTATTATCTACCGTGCAGATAAATTTGAGCTTATAGATTCTTTCTATGATATTTATTCCGAAGAAAATCCGGGTTTTGAGGGTAGCTTTAATAATCTTCAAACTAAATCTTACTGCATAGGCGTGTTTAGGGTTAAAGAAAACGGTAATATTTTAGTTTTTGGCACTACTCATCTTTGGTATAAAACAAATGAGCAACAAATCGGCTCCGAGGCCGCAAGGGTTTATCAACTTGGCATTTTTATGGATAAGGTTGAAGAATTTAAGAAAAAATACAATTGCCCTGCTGTTATTATGGGGGATTTTAATGCAAAGTATAATTCTGATACGGTGCAAAGTGCCCTTAAAAGAGGTTATATTCACTCCTATAATCTTGCAACTGATTATAAGGATGAAACAAGTGGATACCATATTTGCCATTGGGGAGAGTATGATAGATTTGAAAACAAAGGCACCTTTTATGATGCTATTGATCAACTTCTTTTTAAGGATATTCCAAACGGTGCGGTAAAACGTTTTGACCGTTACTATCCCGAATATTATTATCCCCTTTCCGATCATTTTCCTCTTTACGTTGATATAGAGCTTTAATGTTTAAAAATTTGGGTATAATTTAATTAAATGGAAAAAGTGTAAAATATATTTTAATTTTTTAGATAAAATAGTGACTAGGTTAGACTTTTGTGCTATAATGAATCCAAAAATAAGGAGGTACTGTTTATGTTAATTACAGATACTATTAAATATATAGGTGTAAACGATCACGAAGTAGACCTTTTTGAGGGTCAATATGACGTACCAAACGGTATGTCATATAATTCATATATAATATTCGATGAAAAAATTGCAATAATGGATACCGTTGATGCCAGATTTACTCACGCTTGGCTTGACAATATCCAAAATGCATTAGGCGGCAAAGAGCCCGATTATTTGGTTGTTCAACATATGGAGCCCGACCATTCGGCAAATATTCACAACTTTGCAAAAACCTATCCAAACGCTAAAATTGTGTCATCTGCAAAGGCTTTTGTTATGATGAAGCAATTTTTCGGTACAGATTTTGCAGAAAATCAGGTTGTCGTTGGTGAGGGGGATACACTCTCTCTTGGTGAGAGAACCTTAACCTTTGTAACAGCCCCAATGGTGCATTGGCCTGAGGTTATTGTTACCTACGATAGCAAAGATAAGGTTCTTTTCTCGGCCGATGGCTTTGGTAAATTCGGAGCATTGGATATTGAGGAGGATTGGGCTTGCGAGGCAAGACGCTATTATATAGGTATAGTAGGTAAGTATGGCACACAGGTACAGGCACTTCTTAAAAAGGCGGCCACCTTGGATATTGAAAAAATCTGCCCCCTACACGGTCCGATTCTTACCGAAAATTTAGGATATTACATTGGGCTTTATAACACCTGGTCATCCTATCAACCCGAAACCGAGGGGGTTGTTATTGCATATACCTCGGTTTATGGTAACACCAAAAAGGCGGTGTTACAGCTTGCCGACAAATTAAAGGAAAACGGTTGCCCTAAGGTTGTTGTAAATGATCTTGCAAGATGTGATATGGCAGAGGCGGTAGAGGATGCATTCCGTTATAGTAAGCTTGTTCTTGCCACTACTACCTATAATGCGGATATTTTCCCATTTATGAGAGAGTTTATTAACCATCTTACCGAGCGTAATTTCCAAAACAGAACAGTCGCTTTTATAGAAAATGGAAGTTGGGCACCTTTGGCCACAAAGGTTATGAAAGAAATGCTTTCCAAGAGCAAAAATCTTAATTTTGCAGAAACAGATGTTAAAATATTATCTGCCCTTAATGAAGAAAGCAGTGTAGCATTAGATAATCTTGCAAAAGAAATCTGCAAGGATTATTTGGCACAACAGTCTGAAACTGCAAATAAAAATGATTTAAATGCTCTTTTTAACATTGGTTACGGTCTTTATGTGGTAACTTCTAATGATGGTAAAAAGGATAACGGCCTTATAGTTAATACCGTTACCCAAGTAACAAATACTCCGAACCGTTTGGCCGTTACTATTAGTAAGGAAAATTATTCTCATCACGTAATAAAGCAAACGGGTAAAATGAATATTAACTGCCTTACCACCGATGCCCCCTTTGCAGTTTTTGAGACCTTTGGCTTTAAAAGTGGACGAAATACTAATAAATTTGAAAATTGTGAGCCGCTTCGCTCAGATAACGGACTGGTGTTTTTGCCACGCTATATCAATTCCTTTATGTCACTAAAGGTGGAGCAGTACGTGGATTTAGATACTCACGGAATGTTTATTTGCAGTATTACTGAGGCAAGAGTTATTTCTAACGCCGAAACAATGACCTATACCTATTATTATAATAATGTTAAACCAAAGCCCGAAACCGAGGGTAAAAAAGGTTTTGTTTGTAAAATATGCGGATACGTTTACGAGGGCGACAAACTTCCCGACGACTTTATTTGTCCCCTTTGCAAGCATGGTGCCGCTGATTTTGAGGAAATAGTATAATAATTATATATATTTATTTGGGAGGTGAAATCAAATGAAATATGTATGTGACGTATGCGGATGGGTTTATGATGAGGCCGAGGGTGCACCTGATATGGATATTGCACCCGGTACTAAATTCGAGGATCTTCCCGAAGATTTTGCTTGCCCCCTTTGCGGAGTAGGTAAGGACGATTTTAGTGCAGAATAATTTATATAAAAACAACCCTTAGGAACAAGCGAAAGGCTTAACCTAAGGGTTATTTTTTTATTTTGTAATATTAAAGTTTAAATCCGCAAGTTGTACAAAACTTTGCATCATCCTCCAAAATGGCGTTGCAGTTGGGACATGTATTGGGTACCGGCTCAGCCACCGGCATAGGGGCAGGTTGTAAATTACTCAAAACCTTTGCTCCACAAGTGGTACAGAATGATGAACCATCCTCTAACGGTGAACCGCAATTAGCACAGCGATTAACAATCGGCTCTGCAGGGACTTCCGTAGTGGGTTCTGCAACTACAGCCGTTTCGGTAACCGCTACAGGCTCATCTATTACAACTTGCTCGGGTTCAACGTTGGGAGCGGCAGTTGCCACAAAATCAGCTAGGTTTATGCCACAGATAGTGCAGAATTTTGAATCATCCTCTAAAAGGGCATTACAGTTGGGGCAGAGATTAGCGGCAGGTGTAGGCTCAAGGTTTTGGGCGGGCTCTACGGGTGTGGCAACCTCAGGCTCTTCAAACTGTTCAGTTTCTACAGGAGCAACATCTTCGAGTTTTTCAAACTGTTCAGTTTCTACAGGAGCAACATCTTCGAGTTTTTCAAACTGTTCAGTTTCTACAGGTGCAACATCTTCAAGTTTTTCAAACTGTTCAGTTTCTACAGGTGCAACATCTTCAAGTTTTTCAAACTGTTCAGTTTCTACAGGTGCTACCGCCTCGGGCTCAATATTCTGAATGGGCACTACGGGAGCAATAAATCCGGGAGTGGGGATTGGTGCAGATGTAGGAGCGGGTGTTGGAATTGGTGTTGCAACAGGAATTGGTGCTGCCACAGGGGCGGCGGATTGTTGATCCGCATCATATTTTGTTCCACAATTAGAGCAGAAAGGAGCATCGCCAATGTCATTTCCGCAATTAGCACAAATCTTTTTAATAACCGGCTCGTTGGACTCTATTTTAGTACCGCAATTTACACAGAAAGCACTATCGTCCGTAATTATTGCACCACAATTTGTGCAGAACTTTTTAGTTTGAACAGGAATTTCTTGCTTGGCGCCACATTGACTGCAGAAGGGCAAGTCTATAGCTAATTCTGCCAAGCAGTTTGGACAAACTTTAAGACCTTTTAACTCTCTTATTTCGGTGGCATATTGGTTGATTTTGTTTTGACAGTCGTTTATTTGACTAAATAAGCCTAAAAATTCTGCGGTGGGATTTTGGGCGTTAAGCTCAAAATATTTTTTGCCTATTTCCATATACAAACCGTCAATACAGGCTTGCTCGGTGGAAATCATACCGTCAAGTTTGTTGAGTTCGGCGTTAACCGGAGATTGAGAAGGGCTTTTTCCTAAATCTTCTAAAAATGGCATAATATTACACTCCTAAATTTTTTTAAATATTTTTAAGCTACCGATATCCGGCGGCTTTTTTAATCTTAGCTTTTTTGATTTTTGAAAAAATCAAAAGTCCAATGCTGCCAACCAATAAAACTACCGAGATAATGGTGCTTGGGGTGAAAAGGGTGTTTAATAAGTTGGAAAGAGTATGGGTAAATTCGGGTTCTTGCATTTCAGAACCAAATGCAAATAAAACAATTGGTACAAGTGCAAACTTTATAAGAAGGTATATAGAACTGGTGATAATAAAAATAGTTCCCGTAGTGTTTATACCTTTAAAAACGTTGATTTTTATCATTACTAAAATAATAAGTAAACTTACTGATATCAATATAATATATAAATTACTAAGGGCAAATTTCAAAATGTCGAAAAACAAACTTGTATCATTGGATATTTCGTCGTATGAAAAAACAGAAATTTCTTTTTCGCCAAAGACTTCAATGGAAAGATCATACAACTGTTTATCTGTGAGCTCGGGAATATTGAATTCACTGGATAAAAGTTTCTTATTTTCCAAAAGTAACTCATAAAATATTTTACTATTAAATGTAAAGGAGGGACGCTCGCCGGCTAGAATACCTTTAAAGATATTTTCAAATTCCTTAGCAAAAAAAGCATTAAAGGTGGATTTTTCTAAAAAATTCGTTAAACTTTCGTCTGATAAAGTCGCACCGTGCTCTTTGTAAAGTATATCCTCAAATTGGGAAAGTTCAGCTTCAAAGTTGAAGTCGTCGGTTAATTCCTCAAAAGGGATTGAATCAAGGAAAGCTTCCATACCATTTGAGCTTATGGCGTATCTAAGATTTGTAATAAGTATAGAAAGGGATGATGTGAAAAGCAGTAAAATTGCAAGCAATATCGTAAAAAAAGTGCCCAAACCCGAGGCGGGACCCGTTTTCCAAAATTTTCTTGGTTGATTTTGTTGTGGTGGCATTGCAACAGGCCTTTTTACAACATTACCACAGTTAGGGCAAATTTCAAAATCATCTGCTATATTAAATGAACATTTTTCGCATATCACTAGTGTGTGCCTCCTTTTGGAAATAGAAAGTTGTATAAAGGTACTACATTATAATAGATATATAAGCATTTTAACATATATTATTTTGAAAATCAACAAAACAAAAAAATATTTGACGATTAAAGTGATAAAATAGGGTAAAGAGGTGAAAAAATGGGCTGAAAGTACTAGAATAACCGGGAAAGAATAACAAAATTCCCAATGGCTAACCGAAAGTTTTAAAGGTATTATGTAAAAACTGCACAAAGTTACCAAAAACTTCAAAAAAATGAAAAAAAGGTGTTGACAATTGGGCCTGGATTTGGTCTTATAATTGGGCGCCCTTGAGAGGGGCGCAAGAAACGAACCTTGAAAATTAAACAACGATTAGAAAAAAGGACCCGACAATTCAAGTTTTAAACTTGGTAAAACGGAAAAGAACAAAACGCTAGTTTTGTTCGTTAAAGAGCTAACAAAGCTTTAAAATTGATTTAGACGTCCTAAAGGATGTTTAGAAATAATATTTTAGAGAGTTTGATCCTGGCTCAGGACGAACGCTGGCGGCGTGCCTAACACATGCAAGTCGAACGGAGATTTTACTAAATGCGATTTCGGTCAAATGAAGTTTAATCTTAGTGGCGGACGG
>JAZSJA010000023.1:0-6188 GCA_045534095.1 Acutalibacteraceae bacterium
CGGGTGTTACTACCATAAACGATGCTTTTTCAGATTGGGAATCTCCAAATCCATCAGCTAGCATAACTGTTGAGGAATCGACTGTCACTGCAACTGCAAAATCGGGAAGTATTTATACAAAAATCGACGGACTTAATTTGAACACGTCCTATTCTTTAAGTTTTACACACAGTTCTTTAAGTTCTGTTAGCAAGTTTATAATAATTCCTGTGGATGAATCACTTGCTCGCAGTACATATTGGTCGGGCTACCGTTATAACGGAAAATACGCAAATAACTCTTATGGGACCACCGCGTTAAATAACGCTAATAACACCACGAATATAGTTTTTTCTACAAACGAAGAATTTTCTAGTTACTATCTTATAATAGAGTTCAAAACAGAATCAACTGAAACAGTTGATTTTAGCGGTTGGGAGCTTAAAGAGTTTGAAGAACTTAGGTTTGTTGGTACTGCAATCAGAAAATCGGGTGCAGGTATTAGACAAGCTTTAAGATACAAAACTACTATATCAGGTGCGGCATTAAAAAATGGTTGTTTTGGTTTGGATATTAAAGAATACGGAAGTATTGCCGCAAGAACTAAGGAACTTCAAAACAATCCACTTGTTATAAACGAGAGCGGTGTAGTGGGCTTAGCGTCGGTTAAGCGTGGTGTTGCTTACAATGCTACTACCAATAAAATTTTCGAAACTCTTGATGATGGTGGAGTCGTGTTCACAGCAGCTCTTACCGGTATTGCTACCGAAAACTACGCAAATGATTATACTGTAAGACCGTATGTAATTTTAACCGACGGTCAAAATGATTATACTATTTACGGTACAGAGCAGGATTATAGCGTATTCAAAGTTTTCGATTTAATCGAAGATGAAGGAACAAAAGAAGATAGGCTTACAGTTTATGATATTCTTGATAATAAGCCTAATATAAACACTGCCTTTTTAACCTTTAAAGGTTTGGATGCAAATAATCCTGATAGTCTTTTGATTTATAATAACACAGTTATTTCTGATAATTATAAAGGCCTTAGCGGTACTGTTTATCATTCATCCGGTTATATCACTAACGATGTAACAGGCAGAAATTATACTGATGAACAACGTCAAATCGAGTTAAAACGTTTATCCGAATCGGGTGTAAAATATTGTCGTACAAGATTTAGTCCTTATACAATTTGGAATAACGGCAAATTCAATTTCAGTGCTTTAAGAATGCAGAATTTTATAGATTATTGTAAGGCACTTGAAAGCAAAGGTATTTCTGTATGCCTACAAACAAGTTGGTATTTAACTGAGATTTTAAATAATAACCAAGATAATTCAGCAAATGCATATTTGAACGGAAACGGTATTGATGTGTATTCCGAGCAATCACTTTACTCAGAGCTTATCTCAAAGGAATACAAACTAAGTGGTAGTGAAAAAATGCCAACCGGTGAAACCGTAACAGATTACTATAATCGTATTGGTGTTGCCGCGGTGAGATACGGTGTTTATTTATCAAACTTTATTAAAGCAGCTAAAGATAGCGGAGTAAATAATATTGATTATTTAATCTATTTTACTGAGCCTTCTTATGCAACTGATGACAAACCCGAGGGTGAATACGCAAATGAATATCTCTTTATTTGCAAAACAATTCGTAATGTTATAGAAGCAACGGGCAATGCAGCAAACGTTAAACATGTTGGTCCAAACCAAGGCTCTGTAACTGATGGCCTGGGACTTCTTAAATACGTTGTAACCCGCGAACCTGATTTGTTTGACGTATTAACAGCTCATTTTTATCCTAATTCTGAATCTATTTATGATGATAAATATTATGAACAGTGTACCGAAACCTTTAAGTCGTATCTTGATGTATTAAAAGATGCAGGTGTGGAAAATAAAGAGTTTTGGGTAGACGAATTCTTTGCAATTCAAAAAAATGGATCAAGAGTCGCAAGGCAAAGTGCTATGGCTGCTCTTCAAACCATTGTGGGTGCACTTTCAGCCCAACAACTTGGTGTAGAAAATATAGTTCTTTGGCAAATGTTTGACCAAGCTTGGGGTGATTCGTTAGAAAATGGTGGCGAATTTGAAAACGGTATACACATTTGCGGAACCTGCCCCTCGTTACTTATCTCCGACATTCCTTACGCAGCTTATTATCCACTCAGCTTGTTTATGAGATTCAATAGTGCAACAAACGGCAAATCTTATAAAGCGATTAGCAGTGTGGACGGTGTGTATATCGGTGCAATGCAAAATGATGACGGAGGCTGGACTATTACGGTTGTAAATGTTAGCTCTAGTGAAAAACTTATCTCCCTTAATTTTGAAAGTGCAATAAACCAAACCCTTTACAGATATTCTGTATCTAGTAAAAACATTAAGCCTACAGCTGATGCGGTACCTACGGAGTATGGTAGAGTATTTAAAAATGTTTCAAACGCTTTAACCGATACAGTTGCAGCATATAGCGTATCAATTTACACAACGTCTGCAAATTAAGTATTATTTTCATCAAGGAGCAATAGCAATGTTGTATTCAAAAAATATAGAAATTAAAGAAACCTACGACCTTGTTGTTTGTGGTGGTGGATTTTCAGGATTTTCTACCGCATATAGCGCCGCAAGGGAAGGCCTAAAGGTTTTATTAGTTGAAAGAAACGCTTCTTTGGGTGGCGTTGGTACTAACGGACTTGTAAACCATATTTTAGGCGAAAGGTTTATGGATAACACCGAAGTGAAAACCTGTGTGGGCGGTTTGTTTTCTAAGTTGGAAGAAGAAATTTTAAAAATCGATGGAGCGGTTGATTTTAAGGAAGTTGATTTAGATTTGCCGCCTCACGGTTGGATTTCTACCCTTGGCATCGGTCTTATTTTTGATAAAGAAAAAATGAAACTGCTTTTAGAACAAATGCTTATAAGCGTAGGTGTTAAAATTCTATATATGACCGATATTGTAGATGTTATAACGCAAGATGATACTATTAGTGGAATTGTGGTACACAACAAAACCGGTTTATACTGTATTAAGGCTAAATATTTTGCAGACGCAACAGGCGATGCAGACGTTTGTGAAATGTCGGGGGTAGAAACCTATAAAGGTGACGAAGAAGGCGGTTTAGCCGCGGCATCTTTGGAAATGCATCTTGAAAACGTAGATTACAACGAATTAAACGTATATATGCAAAATACTCGTGATATACGTTTTAAAGCAATTATCGAGGACTTAAAAGAAAAAGGATTATGGAAGTTTCCGTATGAAATTTTCATCTCTGTAATGCTTACTGAGAAAGATACCTTTATGATAAATACTATCAGACAGGTTGGTATTGATGGCACAAATGCCAAGTCTATTAATCAGGCTATCATAGATGGCAGAAAAGAAAATTTTGAACTTTTTGAAGTTGCCAAAAAATATTTCCCCGGATTCAAAAATGCAAGGATCAGAGAAATCGCTCCCGTAATAGGTATCAGAGAAACCCGTAGAATTAAGGGTGAATATACCCTCACGGTTGAGGATTTAATAACGGGCAAGGATTTTGAAGATAGCGTTGCCCTTTCGGGATATGGTTGGGATATGCCAAATCCTAAAAAACCAAGTTATCAACCCTTTCATGGTGTTGCAAAAAAATCTCATATTACACAAATACCCTACAGATGCTTACTGCCAAAAGGTGTTAGCAATCTTATAACTGTGGGAAGATGTATCAGCGTGGAACGTGAGGTTTTAGGTCCAGTTCGTGTTATGGGTCCTTGCATCGCAATGGGCGAAGCGGCAGGTATTGCAACGGCATTGGCGTTTGAGAATAATACTGCCTACAATAAGGTGAATACAGATGAATTACGCCAAAAAATAGTGTTAAATGGTGGATTTGTAGACCGATTTTAGCGGGAGAGTGAAAATATGTCAATTCAAAAATTTGTAGTCAGTAAAGACGATTCGGTTTATGAAGCCTGGCCTGATTTGGTTAAGACAAACAGTGGTAAGCTAATTTGCGTTTTTTCTGAATGTGAGGCTCATATGAACCGTGAAAACGCAAGAATTATGATAACCGAAAGTATTGACCGCGGCAGAACGTGGACTCCTAAAAGACCATTAACCCAAAAAGGTAGTCAGGATAATTATTTCAACTGTGCAAGAATTTCAAAACTAAACGACGGCACACTTGCAATTATAGCCGATAAACTTAGCGGTTTTGATAAAGAAAACACCGCGCTTACCTATGTCTGGTATGGTGATGCAGAGGGCGAAAATTGGAGCGAACCTGCGGTTTTACCGTTTAACGGTATTGTTCCCGATAAACTTTTGCAGCTTAAAAACGGAAGACTTATTATTTCAAATCATAGTCGCAATGAGCAAAATAACAAACTAGAACAACATCTTTGGTATAGTGATGATGGTGAAATTTGGTCTGATCGCATTACCTTAGCGGCCGATGATAATTATAATCTTTGTGAAGCATCTATTTTAGAGTGCGAAAACAATACTCTTGTTGCGTTTTTGCGTGAAAATTCCTTTATGGGTTGCCCTATATTAAAGGTAATATCCCACGATAACGGCGAGAACTGGTCACCAATATATCAAACAGGTATGGACTGTGGTCATCGACCTGTTTCGGGATTTTTAAATGATGGTACTGTTATGGTTACTTATCGTTATATTCCAAAAGATATGCACAACGTGTTTGCCGCATTTATGCCAAAGCAGGCGTTGGAAAACGCAAATCGCCAAGAACAAAGTATAAGAATAATGCCTCTTGATTATGATAGAAATCCTATGCCCGATATTGGTTATACGGGTTGGACTCAATTTGAAGATGGCGAAATTTATGTTGTAAATTATATTAAAGATGATAGCAATAAAGCGCAAATTAGGGGATACAGTTTTCATCCCCACGATGTTGTCATTACTAAAAAATAATATTTTGAAAGGATTTTGGAAATGGAAAAATACAAAGGAATTTTTACTGCATTACTTACGCCGTTTGATAAAAATAACCGTGTAAATGAAAAGGTACTTGAAAAACTTGTTAAGTTCAATCTTGAAAAGGGAGTAAAGGGATTTTATGTAGGTGGTAGCACCGCCGAGGCTTTTTTGCTTTCAACTGATGAAAGAAAGCAGATAATGGACGTTGTTAAAGCATCAGCACCCGAGGCTACTTTAATTGCGCATATTGGCTCAATAAATGAAATTGAGGCTACCGAACTTGCTTTGCATGCTAAAAAAACGGGTTATGACGTTATTTCTTCGGTAGCACCATTCTATTACAAATTCACTTTTGAAGAGATTAAAAATTACTACTTCCGTTTGGCTGATGCCGCAGAACTACCAATGCTTGTTTATCATTTTCCCGCATTTTCGGGTGTGAATATGGGCGTAAATGAAATGGGTCAGTTCCTTAATGATGATAGATTTTTAGGTATTAAATATACTTCAAACGATTTCTTCACAATGGAGCAATGCAAAACCAATTTCCCATCAAAAATAGTTTACAATGGTTTTGACGAAATGCTTTTAGCAGGTCTTTCTATGGGCGCTGATGGTGGAATAGGTAGTACCTATAACTTTATGGCAGATAAATTTGTTAAAATCAAAGCTTTGTTTGAATCCGGTGAAATTGAAAAAGCACAAGAAATCCAAAAGCAAGCTAATAAAATTATCACTATACTTTGCAAAATAGGAGTAATGCAGGCAGAAAAAGAAGTGTTAAATCAGCTGGGGTTTGATTTTGGCGTTTGCCGTCATCCATTTATGGAACCTACCGCTGAACAAAAGGAGCTTATTGCAAAAGAGATTATTCCGTTAGTATGATAGCGGTGTACATAAGGTGTGTTTAAAATGACAGAATCTATTTGGAACGGATTTAAGTGTATAGATTTTACTTTTGAGGGAAGAGATGCAATTCTTGTTTTCCCTCAAAAAGCCAACCAAAATAAAAACTGGTTGTTTAAAACAGAATATTTTGACGCCTTTCCAAATTTTGAAATTGAAATGTTAAATCGAGGTTGGCATCTTGCCTTTATAAAAAATATAACGCGATGGTGTTTGGATGAAGATTTAGATTTAAAAAATAGGTTCGCAACCTACTTGCAGACCGAATACGGACTTTATAAAAAGTGCGTTCCGGTTGGAATGAGTTGCGGTGGACTTATTGGCACTAAGTTTGCGGCTAAATACCCCGAATGTGTTTCTGC
>JAZSJA010000028.1:0-2408 GCA_045534095.1 Acutalibacteraceae bacterium
CCTTTCGCAATGATGATATAAAATAGTAATTGGTTAATTTTATTACTCATTTATAATATAATTTTAATAAGGAAGTGATTTTATGGTATTATATTTTTCTGCTACGGGTAATACAGAGTTTATTGCCAAGGAAATTGCAAAACGCATGGGTGATGAGTGCCTTAATCTGCTTACCAGAGTGAAAAATCAAGATTTTTCGCCTATTCATTCTGAAAAACCTTTTGTTATTTGTGCTC
Organism: Acutalibacteraceae bacterium; assembly: GCA_045534095.1. GTDB lineage: Bacteria > Bacillota > Clostridia > Oscillospirales > Acutalibacteraceae > UMGS1279. The sequence goes on from JAZSJA010000028.1 coordinate 237, forward strand.
CTGTTTACGTTTGTGAAATTCCCAGATTTATGACCAAATATCTTAAAAAGGCATCTTTTACAGGTAGCACGGATATTTATTTTATCCTTACAAGCGGCGGATACTCAGGCCCGTCAGGAAATCTTCTTAAAAAGATTTTTAAGAAAAAGAAAATAAACTGTCACGGTTATGCTGAGTTTAAAATGCCTAGAAATTATGTGGTAAGTGACAGTTATCCAATGCTGGAAAAGGAGCAGGTGGAAGAGCGGATTATCGAGTCGTATTCACAACTCAATAAGGTGGCAAAGGATATTCTTGCAGGCGAAAATTTAAATGCAAGAAAGGTCACTTTTTTTGAAACACTTATAACAGTTCCCTTTAACCCTATTTGGTGTAAATTTAAACTCAAGTCTAAGGATTTTTATGCCGAAAAATCTTGTGTCGGTTGCGGTATATGCGAAAAAATCTGTCCCCTTAATAATATTAGTATGGTTGATGGAAAACCCATATGGAAAAACAATTGCACCCATTGTATGGGTTGCATTTCAAACTGTCCAACAAAAGCTATTCAGTATGGTAATATAACCCAGAAAAAAGAGCCGTATGTATTCAAAAAATACAATTACGTTGTAAAAAACATTGAAAATGATATTTAAAGTTATTTTCCTTTTTGCAACTTTAATAAGGTAAAAGTTTCCCTCTTGATTTCCTTTCAATAAGGTAGTATAATAATCGGCAGGAGACGAAAAAATATGAGCACTTTTCTTTTTGATTTTGATGGAACTTTAGTTGATTCTATGCCAACCTATATATCTGCGATGCTTAGAATTTTAAATGAAAATAATATTTCATATGGTGATGATATAATAAAAATCATTACTCCTCTTGGAATAAATGGTGCGGCGGAGTATTATATAAATACTCTCGGTCTTAAAAATTCTAAAGAGGAGCTTATAGACTTAATGAAAGCCTATATGAAGGAGGAGTATTTTAATACGGTCCCACCAAAGGAAAATGTTATCCCCGTATTAAAGGAACTGAAAAATAAAGGGGATAGTTTAAACGTACTAACGGCAAGTCCACACCTTACTTTAGACGCCTGTTTAAAGCGTCTTGGAATTTATGATTTGTTTGACAACGTATGGTCTTGCGATGATTTTAATACAACAAAGGCAGATCCTGACATTTATGTTATGGCGGCAAAAAAACTCAACAAAAAGGTTGATGAGATCTGGTTTCTTGATGATAATTTGGGAGCAGATACGACCGCTAAATCTGCCGGTATGAAGGTTTGCGGAGTTTATGATGAGTCCTCTGAAGATTATACCGAGGAAATAAAAGCCATTACAGACCATTATATATACAATTTTTCAGAATTGCTTGATTTACAGAGCTGGGAAAATAAGTAAAAATACCCTAATAACGGTGAAAAAGATGCACGGAATTTCCGTGCATCTTTTTTAAAGATCTCTTTTGTATAATTTCGTCATAAAAAATCAATCGAAAAATTAGATTGATATATTTTATTTTTGCGAACACTTGACGAGGTTGTGTTTTTTTGATATAATAAAATGAAATCATATATTGGTTAGGAGTAATGAAAATGGGTATGACAATTGCCGAAAAAATTCTTGCCGCACATATTGTAGATGGCGAAATGAAACAAGGCACAGACATTGGGCTTAAAATCGATCAGACTTTAACCCAAGATGCCACAGGCACTATGGCTTATTTAGAGTTTGAGGCTATGGGTGTTGACCGTGTAAAAACCGAGCGTTCGGTTGCTTATATAGATCACAATACTCTTCAAACAGGATTCGAAAATGCAGATGATCATCGCTTTATTCAGTCTATCTGTAAAAAGCATGGAATATATTATTCTCACCCAGGTAACGGCATCTGTCACCAAATCCATTTAGAGCGTTTTTCTAAACCCGGTAAAACCCTTATCGGTTCCGACTCCCACACCCCCACTTGCGGCGGTATGGGTATGCTCGCTATGGGTGCAGGCGGTATGGACGTTGCAGTTGCTATGGGTGGCGGTGCATATTATATTCCTATGCCTAAAATGCTTAGAGTAAACTTGGTTGGTAAGCTCCGACCCTTTGTAGCCGCTAAAGACGTTATTTTAGAGGTTCTTCGTCAACTTTCTGTTAAGGGTGGCGTTGGCTATATAGTTGAGTATGCCGGCGA
>JAZSJA010000083.1:0-5274 GCA_045534095.1 Acutalibacteraceae bacterium
AAACGCCTTATCATCTTTTTGAGATGCGTTTTTCAAAACTTCATCACGGGGGAGAGAGGGGGCAGGGACGTCGCTCCTTATATTATCAAGATTTACGGCGGGATTCACCACAGCGTTTTTGTTATTTTCGAAATCCGAAACAGTGTTCATAAGGTTTATTATTTCGTCCATTTCGGCGGTGATTTTTTTAAGTTCCTCATCGGTGAACTCTATTTTAGAGAGTTCTGCCAAATGGGCGGCAAGTTTTATATCAAACAAAATTATTCATCCCTTTGATTTTGTATTTTCAACCTGTTGCTTTTATTATTTTTTATTTGATTTTAATTATACCATATTTTATTTTTAGTGGCAAGAGATTGTAAATAAAAAATCCGCATAGGACAGGTGGAATATCCTATGCGGGGGATTAAAGCTGATTTAAATATTTAACAACGTTATAAGCGGAAGAAACTGTGATACAAGATGTATTTCCACGCAAAAAGGCATAGAAATTACCTTTATTAAGGTTTAAACATTCTTCTTTTAAAAGTTTGTATGCAGAAATTTTTTTGTTGTTTAATACCGATAAGACTTCTTCTTGCAAAGCTTTTTTTAGAGCGTCTTCCTGTTTGTGACGATCTCTTTTTGAGATAAAACTTTTATATACTTTACGATAATTGTCAATTTGAGAGGTTTGACTTAAATAATTTATTGCATCTTCTTTTTTGGGGAATTTTTTTAAAAACAAGCAAAACTCTTCGTAAAGCGAGCTGTTAGCAAATTGTCTTTTAACAGTTGTTGGTTCTTTACAAAAATAGGCGTATAAAACCAAGGGCTCTTTAAGGCGTGGGTTATTATGGTCGGCTTCATAGGCGAGATTACTTAAATTTTCGCTTTTTTTGCCTGATAAATCCACTAAATATTTTTTTAAAAAACCATTTAGTGTTAATTCACGCATAGATTATTCTCCTTTGCTTTTTGAATAAATTCATTATATCCGTGTTCGAACATCTTTACGTCATAATCGTTAAGCATACCGTATTTAACGTCTTCAGCAAGTTCATTTAGTAATTTATAATCAACACTTTGCATAATCTCAGAATTCATTATATCATAAATATCTTTTTCTCTAAAAGCTGCTATTTTTGAAATTATTAAATCCTCTAAGGATACGGTGTAAAAATCTATTTTTTCGGTTTCAATTTCAACAGGTTTAGCACGTTTTATATAATTTTCAGGGAAGTTAATTCTATATGTCATAGCGTTTGTATTTATATCCAAAGAATCCATAATTTCAAAAAGTTCTTTTGGAATATCGCTTTTTAGTATATCAATATCGTAGGTTACACGATTACTGAAGCCTAATAACATAAGTGCACCGCCGCCAACGATTACGCAACTGTAACGTTTATTATCTTTAATTTTAGTATATGCAGCCATATCCAAGTGTTTAAGCCGATTTAAAATATCTTTTTTATCCATAATGAAACCATCCCTAGATAGTGTTAATCAATTACAATATTATTTTATTATAAAATAACACTAATGTCAATAGTAAGTTTTGTGGTTTGCGTTTTATATAAAAAATCCGCATAGGACAGGTGGAATATCCTATGCGGAAATATTAAAGGTTTAATAAATAAGCAAAAAGCCCCGTCGGTCGTCTATGCGACCGACGGGGCGAATGTTTTAATATAAACTTATTTTATTTCGTTTCTTCCCTCAAGTGCTCGGGAGAGGGTTATTTCGTCGGCATATTCCAAATCGCCGCCAACGGGGATACCGTATGCAAGGCGGCTAACCTTAATACCCATAGGGCGAATAAGTCGGGATATATAACTGGCGGTAGCTTCACCCTCAACGGTGGGGTTGGTTGCCATAATAACCTCTGTAATTTCATCGTTTGAAAGTCTTGCCATAAGTTCTTTTATATGCAAACTGTCAGGGCCAATGCCATCCATAGGCGAGATAACACCGTGCAGCACGTGGTAAAGACCGTTATACTCCCTTGTGCGTTCAAAGGCCATAACGTCCCTTGGATCTTCCACAACACAAATGGAGGAGCGGTCACGATCATCATCGGTGCAAACGGGGCAAAGCTCTTTTTCGGTAAGATTTTGACAACATTTGCAGTAATGGATTTTTTCTTTAGCCTCTAAAATGGCATCGGCAAAGGCTTTTGCCTCGGCATCGCTGCGGGATAAAATATGGTAAGCCAGGCGGCCTGCCGTTTTTTTGCCTATTCCGGGCAACCTTTCAAACTGCTCTTGAAGTTTTTCAAGCGGGGCTACGTGATAGGCCATAATTAAAACATTCCGGGCATACCGGGGATGTTAAGACCGCCGGTGATAGCACCCATTTCCTCTTCAGAGGTTTTGGTGGCGTTAGCAATAGCCTCGTTAATTGCAACGGTTATAAGGTCCTCAAGCATTTCGGGCTCTTCAGGGTCAATAGCATCGGGATTGATTTTAAGCTCTTTAATCTCGTGCTTGCCGTTAACGGTAACGGAAATCATTCCGCCACCTGCGGTAGCAGTGTATTCACGCTCGTCTAAATCTGCTTGAAGATTTGCCATATCCTCCTGCATTTGCTGAACCTGTTTTAACATATCGCCTCTGCTGGGGCCACTTGGAAGTCTTACTTTCATTTTTATTACCTACCTTTAATTAGTTTTATTTTTGATTGTTAAGTGATTTTGCAAATTCCAAAAGGGGATCAGGTGCATCGGTGGTTTGAGCTTTAACAGGTGGTCTGTAGGGGCCAAGGTTGTAAGAAACACCTAGTATTTGCTCTGCCGCTTTACGGATGTAATCGCGGTATTTTGGGTCGGAATTTATCATATCCTTAAATTGGTCTAGCTGGGAATCTATTAAAAGTCTGCCACCGCCAATATAGGCTTTGGAATCAGACAAAACGCCTGCCATAAGCGGGCAGGAAAGTTTTAAAGTTTCTAAAATTTCAGGCCACTCGGGTACGGGAACGGGGTCCCCTTGGGAAACGGATGATTTTTGTGCCGATGTTGTGGGAGCGGGCTCGTTAGCTGCAATGGGCGGAGCGTCGGGCAGGGGAATATCATCATTTTGTGGGACTGATTTAGGTGCGGTTGGTATTGGGGCCGGTGCAGGTTCTTGCTTGGGAGAAACTGCAATCACCTTACCCTGAGATAGGGCTGCGACGGCTTTTTCAAGCCTTTCCACCTTTGCTTTAAGGGCAGAAACGGTTGATGCAAGTTCGGGTGAACAAAGTTTTACAATTACAAGCTCTACGTCACTTCTGGATGCTGAACTTGTTAAGGTTTCGGTCATCTCCTGAAGGGAGGAAAGTGCATCAATTATATTTGAAAGGGAGTAGCTCTCTGCCATTTGGGAAAGTTCATTAAACTCCGCCTCGGAGCAAACTATAAGCTCCCTTGCAGATTTTACAGTTTTAATTATCATAAGGTTGCGGTAGCAAGAAATAAGCTCAAAAATAAGTTTTTTCATATCTACCGAATTTCTGTAAAGGGCATCTACCGTGCTGATTGCAAGTGCAGTATCGCCGGAGTTTATCGCCTTTACAAGGGTAAAAATATTTTCATTGCCCGCAATGCCGCAAACGTCACGAATAACAGATTCATCAATATTATTTGAAGCGGCTGAACATTGATCCAAAATTGAAAGGGCATCACGCATACCGCCATCCGCAAGGGATGCCACCATCATAGCGGCTCCGTCGGTTATGGTAAAGCCTTCTTTCTCAGCAATGTAGTTGATTCTTTTAACAATTACCTCGGGCTCCAGACGTTTAAAATCAAAACGCTGACAACGTGAAAGTATGGTTGCGGGGAGCTTATGCACCTCAGTAGTGGCAAGAATAAATACTACGTGGGAGGGTGGCTCCTCCAAGGTTTTAAGAAGTGCGTTAAAGGCGGCGGTGGAGAGCATATGCACCTCATCAATAATATACACGCGATATTTAAGGGAGGTTGGCAAAAAACTAACCTGCTCTTTAAGGTCGCGAATATCATTAACGCCGTTGTTGGATGCGGCGTCGATTTCGTTAATATCGGTGGTGTTGCCCTCTAAAACAGTTTTGCAGGATTCACACTCACCACAAGGCTCGCCGTTTACGGGGGATTCGCAGCATACTGCTCTTGCTAAAATTTTAGCACAGGTTGTTTTACCCGTTCCACGTGTGCCTGTAAAAAGGTAGGCGTGGGAGGTTTTGCCTGCGTTAAGACTTCCGGTAAGGGTGTTTGTAATATGCTCTTGACCCACTACATCCGAAAAGGTAATGGGGCGATATTTTCTGTATAGTGCCTGATACATAGTGGGTGCCTCCTTAAAAATAAAAATAAAAAATCACACTTTCGGGAGTGCGAACGAACCGATTTACTGCGGCGCATGGACATATCCACTTAATGCTGCTCGGTTCCCCGCCTGACATGGTTCATGGCTGCCTATCGCACAGGACCCGCCCGTTCACACGCCCCAAAGCGTGATTTACCTTACTATTATAATACAAAAGAGTAATAAATACAAGAGTAAAATTAAAATTTTTTATTTTTATTACGAATAGGTATACGGAGGTGGCGTAGTCTTTACCCCGCGTCCACATTGATAGTGGTTATAAGGCAGTTTTATTACGAATAGGTTTTGATTATCGATATAATCTCGTTCCGCGTCCACATCATTTGAGGGCATAAGGTGATTTTAAGTCTGCACAAACCCCATTCCGCGTCCATAGCAATCCTCCTTATGGGGATTATATCCCCTTAATATTTTAGATTATAACCCCCATAATAAAATTTGTCAAGGTGGGGATGTTATGATAATTTTTAATAATCTTTGGAAAATAATGGAAGAAAAATCTATTTCAACCTATGTTTTGCGTGAAAAATGCGGCATAGACAGTAAAACTATAAGAAGACTTAAAGCCAATGAAAATATTGAAACAAAAACCTTAAATAAACTATGCAACGTTCTTGATTGTAGATTAGAGGATATTGCCGAGTTTGTTAAGGATGAGGAATAAAATAAGTTAATTAAAAAATGCGGAAAAGTTTTGGTTTTACTTTTCTGCGTTTTTGTTTTGAATGTAATGATAAATTGTTGTTTATCGTGCAAATGTTGGTACGTGATTGTAGGGGGCGGCGATTTTCGACGCCCCTTTTTCGTGAAAATTAAATTCAATTATTTTATAAAATATGGTATTTATGCGGAAAAATCAATATTAAAATCAAATTTGTACGAAACCTTTTGCGGTATGTCGTAAACGCCATACCCTACAAATCACACCCACCATTCCTACGTTCAA
>JAZSJA010000079.1:0-10363 GCA_045534095.1 Acutalibacteraceae bacterium
AAATGTAAATATTTAGGAGAAATACATAAGGTTTTTAAGATAAAATTCGGTTTGCCTGAATATTATGGTGAGAATCCTGATGCTCTTTGGGATTTGCTTGAAGGTATTTTTGATGATATGGGTGAAATTACGGCTGAAATAAGCGGTTTTAACAATTTAGAAAAAAAGCTAAAAGAAGCTACCGCAGAATTGTTAGAAGTTCTTGATGATGTAGCAAAAGAAACGCCCAATTTTTCATATAAAATAATTTCTTAATTTGTGTATATAAAATGCAACGCTCTGCACCTACCAAAAAATCCGTCGACTTGGTCGGCGGATTTTTTTATTTTGCGTAGTCAGGGATATGATTTACCTCTAAATTTGATTTTACGGAATATAGTTAAGTGGGGATGAATTGGTTTTACGAAAAGTGGATGGAGAAACACCAAATTGCTTTTTAAAGCAATGCGAAAAATACACAAGATCGTTAAAACCGCTTCGATAAGAAATTAGACTTATAGGCTTGTCGGTTGTTGAAAGTAAAACCTGTGCTTTTTCAAGTCTTAATAAATTTACGTAGTTAGTAATGGTGAATCCAGTATGTTCTTTGAATTTGCGGCAAAGGTAGGATTCGTTATAACCAAATTTCTTTGCAATACCGGTTACGGTTAGGTCAACGGTATGACCATCCTCATGAGTAGCGTTAAAATTTATGTATTCTACAATAGAATAAAATTTTTCGCTTGTTGGCATTTTAATGTTAGAACGATAGCGTCCTTTGTTGAAAAATAATCCCAAAATCATATAAACGCTGCCCATAAAACACATAGAATCTTCCTTGTAAAAGTTTATAAGGCGGTCAAATTCTTTTATTATTTCCTCATCTTCAATGTAATCATCCAAAATAATTATTCGGTCATTTAAGGGGACAAGAAAGTTTGACGTCATTGTAGATTCGTTATAAAGGCGATTTACGTCAAACATAACTGCATAAAGTTTAACCCCATTTGTACCTGAAAAACCTGCGTGTAGATCGTAAGGATTTACAACAACCATCGAACCTGCTTTGGCTACGATTTTTCGCTGGTTAACCGTAACACATAATTCACCCGAAATTACCCGCAATAATTCCAAACGCAAATGACAATGGGCTTTAAAAATAATTGAGTCGGCAGTACTTCTCTCTAAAAACTGTATTTTAACAGATTTTTCTCTGCTAAATACCTCGGACTCGATATTTTTTATGTTATTATTTTCCATAAAAATGCCCCCTCTAAGCCAAAAGTAAAAATAAGACAAATTTAACACAATATAAATACTTGATAAACCTTTTGATTTTATTATAAAATATGATTAGATTAATGTCAATAATATTATTGTATAAAAATATTCCTTATATAAAATTACACAATAATATTTTAAATACATTAAAATAAATAAAAAATTGTATATTTTTTTAATAAATCCAAAAAAAACGCACAATTTAATGATTATTTTGAAGAAAACAAGGCTTTTGTAGCAAAAATATTGAAATAGGTGTGTATTCCCAAAAATATAAAACTAATATTTTTATTTAGTTTGGTAAAATTATGACAAAATTTTCACTTTAACAAAGATTATAAGTGGATTACAAAAATCAAACGCAAAAATTATAAAAAGGAGCTAATTTTATGAAAAAAATCTTATCGGTTGTACTTGCTTTAATTCTCTTGGTGAGTTGTATACATACTGGTGTGTGGGCTGATGATATTAATAATTCCAGTACCAATATTATGAGTGATTATACTTATAAAGACTGGAAGGTTACTAGCCGAGCCACAATAAACGCTCCTACCGAAAGTTTTTCGGGTGATATGTCAAATGCCTTTAGTGTAACAAAGCTAATGTGGCGTTCTGCGTATACTAAGCTTGATTTGGAGGCAGGGCAAACCTATGAGCTTAAGTTCTATTATAAAGAGGAAGCTCCAAGCAAGGTTTACCTTACCGATAGTGAAAACCGCGGTGTGTTAATGGCGCCTACAGGCACAATGACCTTTGGTGAAGAAATCACATTAACAAACAAAGATTATTCCAATAACCTTTTAAACGACCTTAACTATAATGTTCCGTCGGATAAAGAGGGTTGGAATATTGTTACTGCCGTGATTTCACCCTCTGTTACAGGTGAGCATACATTTTGTTTTACAGGTGCAGCCCCTGATGTTAATGATTTAAGCCTTATTCACTTTAGTGATTTCAGCTTGGTTAAGCAGGGCGAGGACCCCAATGTTCTTAACGATACCGTTATGGCAGGTCTTAAATGGAATGCGCTCTGGAATACCGGTCTTAGAGATCCTAAGGCTGCAGATCTTGATAAATCTCAGTCCTATAGCGGCAATGCCTATGCAATGACCTTTGGCAGAAATTCAAGATACCGCGATAACTACACCACAGTTACTCTTGAGCCGGATACCAAATACAATTTCTCATTCCGCTATAAATCCGGAACAACCGATGAGCTTATCTACAAAATAGGTTTTGTAGATGCTTCAAAGGTGGATTTCAGCACCATTAAGGGTGATTTTGTTAAGAATCACCTTACCGATGCTTCTACCTCACTTTTAGGTGAAAATGAGGCAACTATAGGTCAAGAGCTTGGTGGAGTTTGGAACTTGGCCAGCACAACCTTTACTACAGGTACTGCCAAAGAATATATAATGTATATATTTGTTAGTGAGGTTGTAGCCGACCAGGGCTTTACAATCCTTACTCTTAGTGACTTCAACCTTGTTGCAGAAGAAAAGGAGCAGGAAATTCCCGAAACCGCCACCAGCCAGCTTATTAATGTTGCAAACTGGAACTCCACTTGGAGATTACAGGGCGCTACCATAAATATTGAAAATTCAACCGACTCCTGTAAGGGCGGTGGGGCTGTAAGAGTTGATAAATCAAATTGGCGTTCTACTTTTGTTAAGCTTACCCTTACTGCAAACACAAAATACGATCTCACCTTTAATTATAAGGGCACTTCTGCAGTATCAAACCTACATTTAATTGCTTTAACTGATATTGATGAAGCTAAATATGCAAATAACCTTGACCATATAATTCAAACCTTAAAAGCAGGTGCGAGCACTGTATTTACTCAAAGCTATTCTGCCCTTAATTATGACGGAAATACCTGGAATGAGGTATCGGCAAGCTTTACTACTAAGAACAATACCGAATATTACCTTGTTTTTGAGAATAATACAAGTGGCTCGGGCTTTGTAGCCTCCGACTTCAGCCTTGTTGCAGAAGAAGGACAGCCTGAAGAAGAAAATGCATTGGCAAACTCTAAGGCAACCGATTGGTTCTCCAGTTGGAACGGAGCTGCCGGTACCGAAGTGAGCGGAGCTATATTTGTAAGATGCGCCTACCGTTCAGCTTATACAAAGGTTACATTAAAGCCAAATACTAAATATGAGCTAAGCTTTAGCCACGGTGAGGTAAGGGTTACAGATATAAGGGTTTTTGCTGCAAGCGAAATCACTGCCCCCGCAACTCAGTTAATGACTCCCAATTCAAACGGAGGTCCTGCCCCGGGCGGTACAACCAACCTTGCAACAGATACAGTGGCAACAACCTGCCCTGCAACACCTGCAGCAGGTGAATTCTATACTTCATCTGAAAGCTTTACAACTACCAATGAAACCGAGTATTATATTTTCCTTGATTGCGGAGCCTTTAATACTACAGCTATACTTTTAAAAGATTTAAAACTTGTTACAAAGCAAGAATCTGAAGAAATTACAGACCCCAACGCTCTTAACGATACCGTTATGGCGGGTCTTACCTGGAATGCAATCTGGAACACAGGTCTTAGAAATCCTAAGGCTGCAAATCTTGATAAATCTCAGTCATATAGCGGTAATGCATATGCAATGACCTTTGGCAGAAACGCAAGATACCGCGATAACTATACCACAGTTACCCTTAAACCCAATACTACATATAACTTCTCATTCCGCTATAAGTCCTCAAGTGATGGACAAGGCGAAGTTATTAGTGATATAGGCTTTGTAGATGCGTCTAAGGTTAATTTTTCAACCTATAAGGGTGATACTGTTGCTTCTCACTTAACAGATTCCGCTACACCTATTTTAGGTAAAGACAATGCTGTTAAAGAGCAGTTAACCGATGGAACTTGGAATTTGGTTACAACCACCTTTACCACCGGTGATGCAAGCGAATATGTAATGTATCTCAATTGCCAAACAAAAAAAGGCGATGCAGGCTTCCAAGTTTTCGCCCTTAGTGACTTCAGCCTTGTTGAAGGTGAAGGCGGTTCATCTGATACTCCCCAATCGGTTGTCGACCAGCTTATTAATGTTGCAAACTGGAACTCCACCTGGAGATTACAGGGCGCTACCATAAAAATTGAAAATTCAACCGACTCCTGTAAGGGCGGTGAGGCTGTAAGCGTTAATAAATCAAATTACCGCTCTACCTTTGTTAAGCTTAACCTTACTGCAAAAACAAAATATAAGCTTACCTTTAATTATAAGGGAACCTCTGCAGTATCAAACCTACATTTAATTGCTTTAAATGATATTGATTCTGCTAAATATGCAGCTAAACCCGACCAGTTAATCACCGCCTTAAAGGATGGTGTTGGTACTGTGCTTACTCAAGGCTTTGCTACCCTTAATTATGACGGAAACACCTGGAATGAGGTATCCGCAAGCTTTAAAACCAATGATAATACCGAATATTATCTTGTTTTTGAAAACAACACAGCCGGCTCGGGCTTTGTGGCATCCGATTTCGCTGTTGAAATTGACACCACTCCTGATGAGGATGATGAAGAGGAGCTACCCGATCCCGACAATTTACTCGCTGATACCAAGCCCACCGATTGGACCTCCAGCTGGGGCTATAAAAAGGGTGTTGCCGCAGGTAATGCCATAAGCCTTAGTGTTGCTTGGCGTTCGGGTTATACAAAGGTTACCTTAAAGCCCAATGTTTCTTATAAATTCCAGTTTAATTTTGAAAATGTTAAGGTTAAAGATATAAGAGTGTATGCTGCTTCAGAAATTACTGATATGGATACCCAAATGCTTTCAGCAGAAGGCGGCGGAGCAGTAACGGGCGGTACAAATAACCTTGCACCCGATGCAATTACCAGCACTTGCATTGCCCCTGTACTTGGTGAAACCTATACCGCCTCAGAGATATTTACAACATCTTCGGAAACAGAATATTATATTATTTTTGATGCTACTGAATTTGTTGTAACCTCTATTCTACTTAAAAAAATAAGCCTTAAAAAGTATTTTGACCCCGCAACTGATATATTTGGTACTATAAGGAACACCAATGGCGGTACCGTTAAAAACAAGGGTGAAACTCCCTATGCAAAGGGTAAAGAAACCACCGTTACCGCAACACCTTTAGAGGGCAATACCTTTGATGGTTGGTATGATGCCGATGGTAAAAAAGTATCCTCCGATGCGTCTTATACCTTTACAGTAAAGGGTGAATTTGATTTAACTGCTAAATTTAAAGGTCCCAATATGCCATATATAGATTGGATGGCTGAAAACGGTATGGACGGTACCTTTGAAAACGGCACTATGCTTGGTTGGCATGCTTATGATCCAAATTCAGGTGTTGTTGCACATTTTGCAACCTTTACTCCTAAGGATTTTGCTTCGCATAGTGGCAAAAAGGCATTGGTTGTAAGTGCCCGTTATCAGATGTCTGATTTTGAGTTCACAAATCTGACCAAAAACTCCGATTATTATTTAAGCTTTTATATCTACTGTCCTGATTTAACACCTTATGACTCGACTGCGGAAGTAGGTAAGCAAGGCTTTAGACTCAATCGGCTTTCTCTTAGCGTAGGCGGCGATACTATCTGGAGTAAGAGCAATCAATTCAGTGACGGAAATAACGGCTGGCACAGAGTAGAATTTTTCTTCAACACAGGTAATGCCACCAGTGCAACCCTTTCAATATTCTATGCCGGTGATACTAATGCTACCGAAAAATCCGTTCATTTGGACGATGTTATGTTTGTTCAGTATGCGGCAGACGGACTTGATAATGGTGATTTTGAAGCAGGCAAGGAGCATTGGATGGGTGAATATACCCATTCTGATGAGGGCGGCAATAAGGCTGCCGGCATTGCAAAGGATAAGAAAATCTATCAGTCTGTAGCTGTAGATGCACACTCATCTTACACCGTAAGCTTTAAGGCTAAGGGTGAGCTTAAAGCGGCAGCTACTCAAATTAATAAATATTCCACAAAGCCCTCAGACCTTGTAAGCTCTGTAACAAATGTTACTACATCAGGTGATTGGAATGAATACACCTTTGATGTTTACACAGGTATGAACAGCGCAATTAATTTTGTATTTGAAGCACTTGAAGACGGCGTCTTGCTAGATGATATTAAAATCACAAAGCAGGAAGATGCAGCCGATGCAGTGGTAGAAAAAATCGATTTTGAAACCGATCGCTTTGCCATTAAAAACAGCACTACCAATAAAGATGTATATGAAATATATGAGGGTACGGAATTTGCACGAAGCGGCAACAAATCACTTCACTTTAAGTATGATGCCGCTGACGATAATACCGAATATGTATTCAACGAATCATACCTCGGTTTCCAAATAAGCAACAGTCGTGTTTATAGACTTACCTTCTATTACAAAACAAGTAATGGCAGTACCATTAAAATCTCACCTGATTTCTTAGGTACTCAAGCAGGTAACGTTGGCGTTAAACACACCGCCAAAGGCGATGGATGGAATAGGGTTGATTTCTTTGCTTCATCTTCATCTGCTGTTTATTTTGATCCCATTATTGCTAATATTGTTGGTGAAACTAAAGCAGATTTTTATGTAGATGATATCACTTACACAATTGTTTCGGCTGTAGTTTTGGAAACTAACGTTAAAGAGATTTATGCAGAGCCACCTCTTGCACTTCTTTATAATGAAGGGTTTGAAGAACCTATTACCAACCAAAACTGGGGTAAATTACCCTCCACAACAAAGGTGTTGGAAGGTGATACCGAGTTCGGTAATAAGTATTTAAGGGTAGACGCAAAAACATTCTACGTATTACCCGTTGCGGTTGAAGCCGGCGTACAGTACTATTTATCCGCATCTCTTCGCGGTACAGGTGGATACATAGGCCTTTCTACAACTGCTGACGGTAAAGAATTTTTTAATGGCATTAGTGGCAAGAAGGAATCCTTTATTAAAACCACATCTCCAAAATGGCAACGTAGCGGTATTAAATTTTCAGCCCCAATGAACGGTGTTGTATATTTAGTAATCGCTTGCGACAAAGGTTATTTAGAGGCGGATAATATTCTTATTTACAAAGAAAGCTACGCCCTTACAGAAAAACCATATGGTCATGATATTTTAAAACCTTACGATTACACAGCTACATCAGGCGAAAATTATATTTTAAATGGTGGATATACAGATGAGGAGCTTAACGACGGTTCAACTGAGGATACTCCAAATGCTGACGATACAAGTTCCCCATCTACCGGTGATAATTTCCCGGCAACAATGCTCATTATAATAACACTTATATCGGCTATGGTGTTAATGATTTCGTCTAAAAAATCCAAAAAGGAGGTCGAATAAATATGAAAAAAACAATTTGCTTAATTCTAAGTTTGGTGCTGATGTTCGGCCTTCTTAGTGGTTGTAGTTCTAAAGATAAGAAAAACGTCAGTTCAGAAAGTGATTCGGCAGAAAATATCGACCAAACCGATGATCAAGATATCACCGAATCTGAGGATGAAGAGGAATCTGAGGATGAATTCGAATACGAGGATGAATTCGAATATGATGACAGTTTTGAATATGATGATGAATGGGTTGATGATTCCTATAACGCAGACGATTATGAAGATTGGGAAGATTGGGAAGAGGATTGGGAATTAGAAGAGTATGAGGTTTATGAAACAACCCTTGAAATCTATAATTCCAAAGACCCTATCATTAAAAATTATCAGGGCTTTAGCGGCGGTATTTATCACGCATATGGATTTATGAAAGATGATACCACAGGCAGAGTTTATAGCGATAAAATGATGGGTGTTGAACTTGACCGTCTTCAGGATACCGGAATTAAGGTTGTTCGCACACGGTATCAGAGTCAGTGGATGTGGAAAGACGCCATCGGTTATGATTGGAATTCAAAGCGTTTTAATTATTTCTGTGATTATGCAAAGGAAATGCAAAATCGCGATATCGATGTTATGATTCAGGTTGGTTGGCATTTTGATAAAATGTCGGGCTACGGTGTGGCATCAATTAACGATGTAGATTATTTGTATGGTTATGGCGATGACCGCTACGGCGAAAGTGCAGGCTACAATTTTAAAGGCCTTTCAAAAAATGATGCCAGAATTGTAAAAGGCGCCCGCCGATACGGTTATTGGATAAGCGAAACCTTAAAGCAACTTAGGGCAAGAGGCATTAACAACGCAAAATACCTTGCATATTGGGTAGAGCCTTGTAACGGTTATACCAAGCCACTTCAAAACAGCGGGCTTGATTCCACCGTTACTTTAAGTGGTTATTTGGAAGCAGGTCATGATAAAAAAGAATATGCACTTTTCTGTCGTGCAATGAGAAATAAGCTCGAAGAGGATGGAGTAGATAACACCGTAGAGCATGTGGGTCCAAATGAGACTTGTTCCACAACTGTTTTACCCGTAACTATGGAATATATTCTTGAAAACGATCCCTCTCTTTTCACTATTTATTCTGCCCACCATTATCCTCAGTCTACGTCGGCGGTTAATGATACATATTATATTTATTCCAACTATTTGCAGGAATATTATATGGAACGCTTGAAAGAAGCAGGCCTTTATGGTAAGGTTCAGTTCTGGATGGATGAATTTAACTGTAAGGATCAGGGTGCAGAGTTTTTAGCTTCAGGTAATGCCTGGCTCGGTCTTCAAAATGCCATTTGTGCTATGACAGCACAGCAAAACGGAATTCAAAATATTATGCTTTGGATGCCTTTTGACCAACTTTGGACCGACAGAAACTCTTCGGGCGGAGAGTTTTCAAACGGTATACATATGTGCGGTCTTGCTCCATCTTTATTCATTTCCGCAACACCTTATGCAAAGTATTACACAAACGGATTGTTCACAAAATACAACTCTTGTAAAAAAGGTATTGTGTATCAAACAAATAACAAATATTTGGCTGAGGAAGAGTACGCAAGCGTGTACGTAAGCGCAATTAGAAATGATGACGATAAACTTGTTATAACGGTTGTTAATCTTAATGCGGAAGACGTTCGTATTCACGTTAATTTTGACGAAGCCATAAATACAACACTTTATCGTTACGTTTGTGAATCGGGTAATCTTAAACCTGATTTTAACGCAACACTTCCTGATGCAGACAAAACCTACGGAAACGTAAAGGATAAATTCACAGATGTGTTGCCCGGCGGTTCAATAGCTGTATACACAGAAATTGTAGGATGATTTATCGGTAATAAACCTATATGGTTTTTATAAAATTTTAATGGAGGTATAATTATGTCAAGAAAACTTTTGTCAGTTCTTTTGGCGGTGCTAATGGTAATAAGCTCTGTAAGCTGCTTGTTTACAGCCACTACCGTAACAGCATCGGCAGAAGGAACAAACCTTTTGGATGCAACAAAAGGTGCCGATTGGACTTCCGGTTGGAATGGTGAAGCCGGTAAGGACCTTGATGGCGAAATTATGGTTAAGGCAGCTTATCGTTCGGTTTATACCAAGGTAAGTCTTGCGCCTAATGCCAAGCACACCTTAACATTCAGCTTTGGTCAGACTAGAGTATATGATGTAAGGGTTATTCCCGCAAGTGAAATCAGCGACCCTACAACCGAGTTGAAGGTTCAAGGTTCCCAAGGTGGTATTGCCGCACCTGATGCTACCAATCTTGCAACAGGTACCTTTACTGCCGAGCTTACTTCAGGTGCACCTGTTGATGGAATTTTTTATTCTGCCAGCGAAACCTTTACAACTAATTCCGAAAAGGAATACTACATCATTTTGGATTGTAAGGAGCCTTCTCCCAATTCCAAAAACAACGTAGTTTTAAAGGATTTAAAGATTGAGGAGCTTCCTGTTGACCCCAATGTACTCAATGATGATGCTATGGCAGACCTTACTTGGACTGCTCTTTGGGGTACTACTACCAGAGACCCCAAAACCGCTAATCTTGATAAATCTCAGTCCAAGAGCGGTAATGCTTATGCTATGACATGGGGCGGTAATTCAAGATGGCGTGATAATTACACAACAGTTACCTTAGAGCCTAATACTACCTATGATTTTTCGTTCTATTATAAATCAAGCGAATCAGGTCAGGAGTATGTTGCC
>JAZSJA010000064.1:0-5933 GCA_045534095.1 Acutalibacteraceae bacterium
CCCTGCATAAATAGCGAATTTTATTAGTATGCACAAAATGATAAATTTGCTGTAACCAAAGCGCCCCTTGTTAAAGGGGAGAGGGCCAACGAATGTTGGCGAGGGGATTCCGTCCCCCCGATAAACTACAATTTATCTGTATCTTTCCGGCCGCGGAACGAGACTTGGCCGTTTATACAAAACCTATTCGGAATAAACAGCCTAAGGCTGCAAATAACAATTTATCAATTGCAAAAATTATGCATTTTAAAAGGGACGTAGAGGGCGCCGTCCCCTACAAGATATATTTATAAAAATAAAATCTGCAACGAAAGTGCTTTTTTCACACTTTTATTGCAGATTTTGCGTTTCTTTTATTCTTATTTAAAGGGATTTGATAAATTTTGTTTTTTACATCCCCTTTATTTACAACTTACAAACCTCTATTATTTCTTCTAAAGAATTTGCAATATAGGTGGGGAGAGAATTTTCCATTAAATTTTCTCCCTTTAAATTTACAAAACAACTATCTATCCCTGCTGCGGTTGCACCTGCGATATCACTTGTTTGGGAGTCTCCTATAACAAGAATTTCGTTTTGATTTTTTATGTCCAAAGCTTTTACCATATAATCAAAAAACTGTGGTTCAGGCTTTTTAAAACCTATTTTTTCTGAGATAAAAATACCGCCGCTAAAAAATCCGCTAAGACCTGACGCAACAATTCTATTTATTTGAACCATTGCGGCTCCGTTGGTAGCCGCCGCCATTTTATATCCCTTTTTTCTTAATGTTTTTAAAATGGTTACCGCATAGGGAAAGGTGTGGCCCTGTTTTGCTAGTTGAGAAAAATATTCCTTAGAAAATTTTTCTGCTTCCATTTTAACACCCAAAGCCTCTGAGAGTAAAATAACTCGGCTGGTATATATTTCGTCCCTTGTTATTTCGCCCTTTTCATACCGTTTCCAGCAGGAAAGGTTTATTTTTGAATAAAGCTCCACTATCTCCTTTTCGGGTTTAATTCCAAAAGCATTTAAGGTTTTGGAAATAGCTGCGGCTTCCGCTTTTTTAAAATCAAGCAGGGTTTCATCTAAATCCCAAAATATGTATCTGTACATTACCAGTATTCACCTTTAGGGGTTTCTTCAGCAAATGGAATAGGCTCTTCGCCGTAACCATAACCTCCGTCACCAAAAGGGTCAAACTCTTCAAAAGGGTCAAACTCTTCAAATGGGTCAAGCTCGCCAAAAGGATTTTGTCCTCCAAATAAATCATCATCGGAGTAGTAATCTTCGCCATAGGGTAGTTGGTTATAATAATTTGAAGTGCCTAAAACATTTTCAGTTCTTGCTATTTTAAAAACCCTACTTATAAAAGGAGATATTACTAAAACCAACACAACAACGCATATGGCGGCGTAAGAAACGGCAAGAATTGCAATTGTGCCACCCTTGGTTACGCCTGTACCCAAAATATTTGGCATTGGAGATTTTCCGTATTCCTCACTAATTTTTTGGAGTGCAAAATTTTTGTACCATTTGTAGGCAAAAAACGGCAAAACTATGGAGCATACCAAGGCACCCAAAGAAATAATCGACAGAATATTTTGTGCTAAGTCTATTCCAAAATTATTTATGGTTGGCATAATAAAATCCATAGACTCGGCCGATCTTATAATTGCTTTTATTTGTTCATCGGTTAATGAATTGACGGTATAGAATAAAACGTAGCAGTTTAAAACAACCTCAACAACCGACGAAGCAAAAAATCCTAAAGCGGGTTTATACATTTTGTGGTATAAAAACCAACATCCCATACCAAAGGTTCCAAATATAAGCCCCAAAAAGAACAAAGGCCAACAAAACGGTCCGTTTTTATTTAAAAAATGTTGAATTTTAATTTTATTAAAAAGGGGTTCCTTTTGACCTGTAAAATCATATACATCCTTTGCGGAAACCCCATTAAAATCAGGAGTGCCGTAATAAGGTGCATTCATATAATTACCATAAGGTGCGTAAGGCGTGTATCCACCTTGATTAAACTGACCGTTATAGTATGTTTGATTAGGATTATTCCCAAAATTTTGATTATTATTAAAATCGGGATTTTGCCCCAAATCGGCATCTGCTTTTTCGGCTTTTGGGGCGGTATAATAGGACTGATTTAAAGCCGCTCCACACTCATTGCAGTATTTATAAATAGATTTATTTTTAGCACCACAAGTAGGGCAAAGTTTAATATTTTGATTGTTATTATCCATTTTTTAAAACCTTTTTATTAAATGAAAGTATGATAAATTAGGTACACCAAGTTTACAAGAATCTCAAAGGAGAATAAAAATATAAGTCCTAAAAGAGCGTTAACACTACCCTTTCTGGCAAGTGCGGTTTCAAGGGGTAGATCACTCTCTACCTTTTGATCTTTTACACTTTTTATACCCTCCGTTACAGATTTAAAGTATATTCTGTCGCCTACAAGTCCACCAACCACTCTAACAAGAATGTTAAGCACAAGACTGCCCATTGCAAGATAAAACGCAGGGTTTGTAACAACACCTCCAACGTTATTTGTCAGAGCATTTGCAAGAGCGGGTATCGAACGTCTTGCCTCATCCGGAAGGGTGCCCAGTAAATCCTCAAATGGGAATAAAAGAAGCTGTGACGTTACCAACAAAATTGTAACAAGTATGCCGGGGACGTACATCTTGCGATAGAAAAACCATGCGTGAGGTACTAAAAACGCAGCCCAGTTCCATGATTTTCTTTTCTCTTTTTTTATTACTTTAAATCTAGGTACGTATCTTTGAGTATTTACTACAACGTAATCCTTTATTTCTTTTGCGGTAACCTCGCCAATAACCTCATCAGGTGCTACACCGCCAAGTGGGTCAAGCATAATTGTTGCACCACCAAAGGGTGAAGGTCCTGCATTACCTACATTTTGAGGTCTTCTGCATCTGTGACATACGTTTTCGCCCCTTAAAAGAGGTTCGCCACAAAAACGACAACGGGTTGCACCCTCCTCAAAGGGAGGTTCATCGCCAAAAAGGCTGCCGTTTGCTTCCTCAGCCTTTTTTTCTGCCTCTTTTTTTGCCGCGTCAGGGTCATATCCCTCGGCGGTACCATGCTTATCTTTATAGTAACAATGACCTAGTGCCTCGTAACAATCTCTATGATGGGGTGCACCACACTCGGGGCAAAAAACTAAATCATCATTATCAAATACGTATGCTCCGCATACGGGGCACTTTTGCCCCTCAACTGAAATTCCCATTTCTTTTACCTTTCTGTTTTAAATAATTTTATTCGCTTTTTTCAGCCTTTATTTCATCAACAAGGCCGTAAACAAGATTAAAATAATCCTTACCGTAATCGTGGAATTCGCCCGATTCTATCATTCCCATAAGGGATGCTTTATTCACCCATTTAGCCTCGGCAACCTCACTTTTTTGAAGATGAAGTTCCGGCACGCGAACGTCTACGCGAACGGTCCACATATCTATAAACGAATTTTTCCTTTTTATGCGTTTAACAAGCCTTAAATCCTCAGGAGCAACCTTTATACCAAGCTCCTCCCCAAGTTCACGGGCTGCCGCCTTAATTGAGGTCTCGCCGGCAATAACCGCACCGCCCGTTGCCGCCCATACGCCCGGCATCAAGCGTTTTGTTTTTGTTCTTTTTTGTATTAAAATACTGCCGTAATCGTTAAGGGGCCAAATATGCACTACCAAATGATATTCTCCCGAGCGAATTGCGTTTCCGCCCCTTACCATAGTGCGACCCGTTGGCTTACCTTCGGCAGTAAGCACATCCCAAAGTTCCATTTATTTCGCCTTCTTAATATTTTGTAACTATTTCTCCGGCACGTTTATAAATGCTGTTTTCTTTAACAACTCCACGCACCGATGAAAGAGGGTAAATCTGTGATTTTTTGCCTACTATGGTACCGGGATTTAAAACCGAACCACAACCAACCTCAACCTCGTCGCCCAAAATGGCACCGAATTTTTTAAGGCCTGTTTCTATTTTTTCATAACCGCATTTTACGGTAACAAGGGTTTTGTCACTTTTAACGTTTGACGTGATTGAACCCGCACCCATATGGGATTTATATCCTAACACCGAATCACCAACGTAGTTATAATGGGGGACCTGAACCTTATCAAAAAGCACTACGTTTTTAAGCTCGGTAGAATTACCAACTACTGCGCCCTTTCCTACAATGGCATTACCACGAATAAATGCACAGTGGCGAATTTCGGCATCGGCATCTATAATCGCAGGGCCGGTAATACTTGCAGATTCAGCAATCTTTGCAGACTTAGCAACCCATACGTCATCGCCTATTTTTTCAAACTCATCAGCATTTAAAGAATTGCCGAGTTTTAAAATAAAATCTTTTATTTTTGGCAAAACCTCAAAAGGATATTGAACGCCATCAAAAAGATGTACTGCAATAGTAAAATTCAAATCAAAAAGTTGATTTATTTTTATACTATCCATAAAAGGGAAACCTCCTAATCTAAAGGGTGACAATAACCAAAAAATATGCAGAAACACTTCACCCAAAATATCATAACATTTATATTTTACCAAATTATTACCAAGGTTACAACATTTTTATTAAAATTTATTATATATTTATATTATTTTAAGAAAAAATACTTCTAAATAGAGTATTTTTAAAGGAAGATTAACCAAAATGGATGATATTTTTGAAAAAGTAGCCAGAAAAAACCACACAACAAAGAAAGAAGTTATAGAAGAAATTGAAGCAGCCCTTGTGCTTGCTATAAAAAATTCTAAGGGGAATACTGCAGCCAAACAATTTTGGAAGGACACCTTAAAAGATAAAAGAAAACCAATCCCCGAAGAAATTATTAAAAGGATAGTTAAAAAGGTGATGGAATAATCACAAAAACATCCGCCAGAGAAATTTATAAATATAAAATCTGCAATAAGGTGCTTTCTTATTTTTCGCTTTATTGCAGATTTTATATTTTATTCTTATTTAAAAAAATTGATGTTCTTTGCCTTTACAGTCCCATTTTCAGAAAATATATCTACATATCAATTTTACAGGCGAACATTATATCGCCTTTGTTATTTACACCTTTTACTAAAGCTACTCCGTCAGATTTAGTTGCGTAAACCTTAATTTCATCACCAAGCTTAATCTCATGGCGATAATCTACCTGAAATGCTTTTATTACCTCATCTTCGGTTGGATTTAACACATCCAGAGCATAATTTGCGTATTTTGTGTTGTTAACGTGGCCGTTCATATCAAGCTGAGAAAATCCCGGGCAAAGAGTAACTCCCCCGTCTATTGGTTCAAAATCTGACACCTTTTTAACCCTCTCATCAAAGCTTTTTTCGGTTATAAAATCCAAATCGGGATAAATGTCAGGCTTAGATACCAACCTTCTCTGCTCTAAATCAATTATCATCCAGTCGGAAGTCCCCTTTATAAGAGGATTTCCCCTCTCATCCTCCATAAGATATTCACGCTGAAATCCTGCACGAGATGGAGGCAAGGGCCAGGTTTTTACTATTACAGTCTGATAAATCTCGGGCTCACTTATAATCTCATACTTGGTTCTCACAAGCACCCAAAGAAGATTCTGTTTGTAAAGGGCTTCGAATCCACAGCCAAGGGAAATTGCGTGTTCGCCCGCTACTACCTGAAATAAATCCAAAACGGCAGAGGGTAAAATTCTACGGTAGCAGTCAAAATCCGCGGTACGAAGGTCAAATGCTTTTTGGAACATATTTTGCATAAAAAAGCTCCTTTAAAAAATACTTAACTCAAATTACTTCATATTTTACCATTTTAGATGAGCCTTATCAATAGTTTTAAAAAATAATTTTCAAAATTTTGTTTGACAAATGCCTATTTTTACTGTAATATAGTAACCAACGATTATTAACTTTATCGTTTATCCGCCTCCTTAGTT
>JAZSJA010000074.1:0-30229 GCA_045534095.1 Acutalibacteraceae bacterium
CACGCTAACGCGTGATGATATACAGTCCTTACGGACTGATGAGATACAACGATAGCAACGCTATCGTTGATGATATGCCATTGCTTTCGCAATGGATAAAAAAATTCCAAGCCCGAAGACTTGGAATTTTTTGGCTGCGGAACTAGGATTTGAACCCAGACAAACAGAGTCAGAGTCTGCCGTGCTACCCTTACACAATTCCGCAATATTCTTGACAACAGATAATATTATACCCTATTTTTTTTAGATGTCAAGTGTTTTTTTGAAAAAATTATAATTTTTCTTAATTTTCCTCTTTATTACAGCAACAACAGTCTGTAAAAAGGTTTTGAAGTTTAAGCTTATGCTTAGCTTTATCTTCAACAAAATCAATTTTTTCATAAAGGTCTAGATAATTTTCGCCTGAATAATAAGCCTCTGTTACGCCTCTTTCACATCCAACGTGCAACGCACTTCTAAGTAAACCATCTGCCAACATTCTATCATTTTTTGGCTCGACTGAAAAAATGGTTTCAACGTTTTCTTCTATGGAAAAAAGGGCAAATCCTAAACAATTTTCTTTATCCATAGCACGGATAGCAAGAAAATCATCCTTATATTCAAGATTTACTGATTCAAATAAATCTTTAGTAATGTTTTTATCTTCACAAACCAAAATTTCAAGCATTATTAGTCGTCATTCCTTTTAGCAACGCTAACGTTTGTTAAGTGCTGCATTTCTTTTTCATTAAGCTCACGCCATTTACCTTGAGGGAGCATACCAAGTCTAACTCCTGCTATTTCGGTGCGTTTAAGACGAATAACAGTAAGACCTACCGCCTCGCACATACGTCTGATTTGACGATTTCTACCCTCATATAAAACAATGTTTAAAACGGTTCTGTTTTCACCTTTATCAATGATATGAATATCACAAGGTAAGGTTTTAGTACCATCTAACATAATACCCTCGGTAAGTTTTGAAAGTTGTTCTTCAGTAACCTTTTCGCGAACGGTAACTCTGTAAACCTTAGATACGTGACGTGAAGGATGAGTAAGCATATTTGAAAATGCACCGTCATTTGTCATTAAAAGCAGACCCTCAGAGTTACGGTCAAGTCTACCTACCGGGAAAAGACGAACTCCTGCATCCTCAACCAGTTCAGATACACACTTTCTACCAAGTTCATCACTCATAGTAGTAACAAATCCGCGCGGCTTATGTAACATAACGTACATTTTAGTTTTATTGCGTACAACTCTTTTACCGCTTACAACAATCTTATCGCGTATGGGATCAACCTTGTCACCTAAGGTCGCTACCCTGCCATTCACTTTAACCTTACCGGCTTCAATCATTTCCTCAGATTTTCTGCGAGATGCAATGCCATTTTCAGACATATATTTTTGTAGTCTAATTCTATTATCTTTCATAATACCTACCTAACTAAAATCCCAAATTTCTTTAATTGATCTTAAAAATCTTACAATAAAATTCTCTTTTTTATTAATCACATAAGCATCTGCGACAGAATAAATCTTAGATACTTTTATAACTTGATCATTCAATCGATACTCCACTCTTCCAACAATTTCCCCTGCTGAAATTGGAGCAAAAACGAACCTGGGAAGCATAACTATCTTTTTAATTTGATTCTCATTTTTTTGAGCTACAGAAAAGGTTACCTCTTCACTAGCAATACGAATGCAATCAGCATCACTACCCACGATAGGCAAAATATCACTCAAAACATTATTTGATTGCTTTTTAACAACTATAGAAGCAAGACCAAAATCTAGCATTTTTCTATGGTCGTTCCAGTCATCGGGTGCGTTTAATGTAACAGATATAACAAATTTGCCATCACTTTGTACGGCAGTAACTAAACACCTTCCTGATTTTTTTGTAAAACCAGTTTTTACCCCAATAAGTCCATCGTAATTTCCAAGCAGTTTATTGTGGTTAGATAAAGATCGCTTATATGGAGGATTGCCATAATATAAAACTGCATTTTTAGATGAGCAAGCCGTTCTGAAAGCTGTATTTTTTAGAGCAACAGAGGTAAGTAATGCGAGGTCATAAGCGGTTGTATAATGATTTTCATCATCCAAGCCCGATGGAGTAACAAAAGAAGTATCCATCATACCAATTTCCTTGGCTTTTTGGTTCATAATATGTGCAAACCCTTTAATACTACCACCCAAAGCGTAAGCTGTAGCGTTAGCGGCATCATTCCCGGACGCCAATAGCATACCGTAAAGTAAATCCCTGTAAGATACGCTATCCCCACTTAAAAGCCCCATAGAAGAACCTTCTACAGCCACCATCTGTTCGGTTACAGTTATGGTTTTAGATAAATCAGGTTGCTCTGCCAAAATAAGTGCAGTCATAATTTTGGTTGTACTGGCCATAGGTAATTTTTGCCGTTCAGATTTAGCGTATAAAACCTCACCGGTATCTCCACAGATCACAATTGCTGATTTTGCAGAAATATTTATCGTCTCTTCTGCAGAGATATATACACAAAAACTATTTAACACCAACACAAAAGTTAAAATGCAAACTGCAAACTTAAACATAACCCACCTCAAAAAACGCTATGATAATAAATTTTATGAGGCAGAAAAGGAAAAAATACAAATTACGATAAACTAATTTGCAACTTCCTCAGTTTCATCATCATTCTTTTTGAATAATGCTTTTATTTTTTCAACTGTTTCCGGAAGCATATCTATAACCTTAGAAGCAGCCGTTTGAACGCTTGTAATTGGAAGCATATTAACATTACCATCTTTAATAACTAAAAATCCAATGGGATTTATGCTGGCACCGGCACCGCCACCACCTGCAAAAACCTTAGAACCATGATTTTTACCTGCGAAATCTGTCGCACCACCCGCAAATCCAAAGGATAATTTAGAAATAGGGATAATTGTAACATCATCAACAATAATTTTATCACCTATTATGGTATTTGCGTCAACCATAGTTTTGATTTTTTCAATCGAAGTCTCCAAAATATCGGAAATTTTTTGTTCTGCCATTTTTAATATCCTCCTTGAATATAATCTTTAATAAACGAAATTAAAACCTTAATTAAACTTATAGCACGCAATTTTAACGTAGCGGAAAATTCAATTTTAGGTTTTTTAGAACCATAGTCAGCGTTTATAATTACCTCTTGTTTTTTTATTGGAAAAATACCATTCAAAACACCAATAGCAGGATAAACAACCGACGAAACAGCACCATAACAAATAGCGGTGTCAGCTGGCTCGTCTGAAGCTATTTTGATATCTAAATTTAAATTACAAATTTTACATTTTGAAGTTAAAGTGGCAATTTTTGAAATTAAAAGCTTAATGATACTCAAAAATTGAACGACACCTTCAACAACACCTTTTTCCTCAAATAACTTTCTAAAATATCCACCTTTTTGCTTAGCATTTTGTTTTTTGTTTTTTTTGATTTTGCCCCTTTTTTTAACGGGTTTTTTCTTCTTTTTTGGTTTTATTTTATTATCACCGTAAAAGTCGTATTTAAAACGCAAAAACAAATATTTAACAACAAGGTATCCATCTTTACTTAAATAAACTTTAAGTTTAATATTTAAAACAAGAAGAATGCCAAAAAAGAATAATAATGCTAAAAAAATTATGAGAAATATATTCATTTAATCGGCACCTCTCTTTTTTAAATAAACTATTCGACGTTTTCCTCTTTAGAGATTGTCTCTTCGGTATCAAACGCTTCCACTTGTGCCTCCTCAATTAAATCGTCGAAGGTAAGTTGTTTTGCATCAGGAGCTACGTCTTTTGGTAGCTCGGGCAACTTATCAAGCGAAGATAAAGAAAAAGACCTAAGAAACGTAGAAGTAGTACCATAAAGCAAAGGACGACCGGGAAGTTCTAATCGACCACGTTCCTCGATAAGTTCTTTTTCAACAAGTGTACTTACAACGCCAGAGCAGTCAACACCTCTCACCTGTTCAACAAAAGAACGGGTGCAAGGCTGATTATATGCTATGACCGCCAATACTTCAAGAGCTGCTTGCGAAAGAGGAGCTTTTCTACGCATTTCAAAAGCCCTTCGTACGTATTCGGCATACTCAGTACGACTTGCTAACTGATAACTATCCCCTAAGGTTAAAAGCTTAATACCGCTATTATTATCTTCTAACTTATTAGAAAGCATTTTTAAAAGTTTTAATAAGGTTTCGTCATCTATTTCAAAAACCTCACAAAGACGTGCGGAAGAAACCGGTTCTCCACCCGCAAACAATACTGCTTCTAAAGCAGAAACCATATTATTTATGTTCACTAACTTTTCGCTCCTTATTCAACTCGACTGTCATTTCATCACCGTCGCCATCAATTTTTACTCGATTAACCTTGCAAAGCTCTAAAACTGCCAAAAAGGTAGCAACTAATTCCGAACGATCGTTTGCTTCCTTAAATATATTTGAAAGCTTGGTTTTATTGCCCTTCCAAAGTTTACGCATAACGTGAACTATTTTTGTAGACACTGCAACAACTTTTTTTGCAACAATTTTTGTAAATACCGTAGTTGGCGGGGGTTGTCTGCGTTGACCTCTGCCAACAGCAGAAAGATAAGCGTCTAAAAGCATACCTGAACCATGAACTAACTGATATCGGTTTTCAACCTCAATCTCTTCAGGCTTGCGAACGTAATAATTAAATCCTTCAGTCATTTCGCCGAGTTTACCTGCGATTTGTCTACAAACCTCATACTCTAAAAGTTCGCCTGCAAGTTCTTCTTTTAACTGCTCTATTTCCTCGTGCTTTGGTAAAAGGCTAACGGTTTTCATATATACAAGACGAGCGGCCATTTCTAAAAATTCGCTGGCAACGTCCATATTGTTTTGCTTCATAGCCTCGATATGCTGAATATATTGTTCGCAAAGTAAACTTAGATTAATATCAAAAATACTAAGTTTATTTTTAGAGAGAAGATTAAGTAAAAGGTCTAAAGGACCTTCAAAGGCTTCAAGCTTATATGAAATTTGTTGTTCAGTTTGTAATTCCATAAAAACCTCTCTTAAATCCAAAAAGTAATAAGATCAAATAAATTAAGAAAAAACATTCTGGCATAATATAAAGGATAATCTAATGCACCTGAGTAAATAACTGCCAATAAAACAAAAGGCAAATATCTTTCGTAAGGTCTTATAGCATAGGAAAACCTATCAGGCAAAAAGTGAAATAATATTACTCCACCATCCATAGGAGGAACAGGTATTAAACGAAAAACTGCCAAACCTACGCTAAGGTAGACTATCATACGCAAAACTTCAGCTAAAAAAAGTAAAAACGTAGTTTCAAAGGTAACAAATAAACAAACTACCTTAAAAAGAATACAAAAAATCAATCCTAACACTAACAAAGACAAAGGGCCCGCTAAGGAAATAATCAATATACCTTTTCTTGGATTTTTAAAATTGTAAGGATTATAAAGTGCACCCTTACCAAAACCAAACCCAAAAAGCATCATCATAGTAGCACCAATAGGATCAATATGAGCCAAAGGATTTAAGGTTAATCTTCCATTATAACGAGGTGTATAATCCCCTAATTTAACAGCGATATGTGCACAAATAAAATCCGTAAAAGGCATACACAAAAACACTACCATAAAGGACGACAAAAATGCCATTACAACAAAATCAACGCTGACATTCTCCGCAAGTAAGGCTCTAAGTAACATAATTACGCTCCAAATAAAAAAGATATATTATATAATATTATATTATATAACATTTTTATTAAAAAAACAAGTCTTTTAAGTAATATCAATCCACCATAACATACATTAAAGCGGCATCTTCTTTTTTTATTGCTTCAGCTAGAGAAACAACCTTAAATTTCATGGTTCTACCACCAAATTCGACCTCTATAACATCGTCAATTTTAACGTCGTATGAAGCACGTGCAACCTTGTCATTCACCATAACTCTACCTGCATCACAAGCCTCATTAGCAACGGTTCTGCGTTTAATAATACGGGAAACCTTTAAAAATTTATCCAACCTCATATGAACACTCCTTAAACCTTAAAAAAATTGAGCCGCCTAAATAAAAGACGGCCCAAATAAACAGAAAAATTAATTATTTAATCTCGCCTTTAAAGGTGTTACCTGCTTTAAAAACAGGAGCCTTAGAAGCAGGGATTTTGATCTGAGCTTTAGTCTGGGGATTGATACCAGTTCTAGCAGCTCTCTCTTTAACTTCGAATGTACCAAAGCCTACGAGTTGAACTTTACCGCCAGCTTTAAGCTCTTCGGTAACGGTCTCGATAAATGCGGCCAAAGCCTTGTCTGCGTCTTTCTTTGCAATGCCTGCTTTATCAGCAATTGCAGCAATAAGTTCTGTTTTGTTCATTTGAGTTTCCTCCGTGATAAAAATTTTATTTTTTCAACAGGTAAAACCTGTAAAAAGCAAATTATTTACTAAGTTCTTTTGCCTTAATCCACAGTTCATCTCGTTCCTCATCTGATAAATCAGCTAAATCAACATTTTGATTTTTTGCTAATTCCTCAGCAAGACTAAAACGCTCTATGAACCTATTGGTTGAATCAGATAAGCTCTGTTCAGAATCTGTTTTTAAAAATCTAGCCGTGTTGATTACGGAAAAAAGTAAATCACCAAGCTCATCGGAAGCGGAATTAAAATCCTTCTCTGAAATAGCTTTTTTAAGTTCGGCAAGTTCTTCCTCAATCTTTAAAACAGTATTCTCTAAAGAGACAAAATCATATCCCGCCTTTGAAGCACGCTTTTGAACCTTTTGAGCCCTAAGGCAAGCAGGAAAAGATTTTGGAACAGCTTTTAAAGTATCAGAATAACTTTGCATATTTTTCTCTTTATTTTTAAGCTTGTCCCAATTATTCAAAACCTCATCAGATGTCTGAGCAACTACGTTTGAAAAAATATGAGGATGACGATAAATAAGTTTTTTGCAAATACCATCAGCAACGGAATCTAAGTCATAGGCTCCACGCTCGTTTGCTATTTGACAATGGAATACAATTTGAAGTAACAAATCGCCAAGTTCCTCGACCATATCGATATCATCTAAACGATCAATAGCATCAGCAGTTTCATATGCTTCTTCAAGCAAATTGTTGCGTATGGATAAATGGGTTTGTTCTTTGTCCCAAGGACACCCATTTTCTCCGCGAAGCAAACGCATAATGCCGACTAAATCCTCAACCGAATAGGTCTCTTTCTCTTTCCACATATATACTTGTACCATAAAATTCACCAAAAATCAAGTGTTTGTTTGAAAAAATTTTTAATAAATCTGCTATTTTTCTTATAAAACTAGCGAATTATATGCAATTTAGCACAAACGCGAGCTAATTTTTCGCCTTTAGGCAATCCCAAAAGGTCATCTTTAGTAATACAGTTAAACACAGCAAGTGCCACAATATAAGCAATTGCAGCTACTCCCAAGGCTCCAATAACGGCTAATCTACTTCCGGATAAAAGGGTTGCAAATAACATATTACTGAAATATGCAACCACCGCACAAACTCCGGCAGCAGCAAAAGGTTTTATAATTGATGTGAACATATTTGGGATAACGCCCGAATATTTAACGATACAATACAAATCTGCTATAGCTATATATGCATAGCAACATACAGTGCCGATTGGTGCACCTAATATGTTAATTGATGGAATACCAACTAAAACATAATTAACAACCACTTTGATAATGGCACCAACAGCGATATTTTTAACAGGAACAGATGGCTTTCCGATTGCTTGAAGTAAGTTTGTCATAGGAGTTGTCATACCCGCAAAGCAAGCAGCAACGCCCAAAATTCTGAGCAATGGAGCCGCAACTGCAGTACCTTCGGTATGGAAAAGCATATTTAAAATTTCGGGTGCCAAAGCAATGAGTCCAAGTCCCGCCGGAAAAGCAATTAAGGTTATTACCTTTAACATAGATTCAAGATTAGTTTTTACCGAAGCAGAATCTTTTTTAGTCCAAGCCATTGTAAGAACCGGCAAAGCACTCACACCCACTGCCGCAGTAATGGTGGGCACAAGATTAAAGAACGTATATGCTTGATTTCTATAAGAACTATACAAAAACAGATGCATTTGGTTCTCATATCCTACTATCTTATCGCCTTCCATAATAGGATGATTAACAATATTTTGCCATGCCGACTCATCTGCAAATAAATTTCTATATTGCGATTCAAAAACTGTCATATCATTTGCTACACCATCATGTAGTTGTCTTTGTACCATTGCAACGTCAATAAGTCCTGAAATTTGTGTTGCCAACGAACCCAAAACTACAGGAATAGATATGGCGATTAAGGCTTTAAAAATATCGTTATTTGAAAATGAGGGGGGCGAAGCAAGATACATTTCATGCGTGATGGAATCGCCCACAACCTTATGACGGATAAAAACGTACAGTGCAGCGATGGCAGTACCAACAGTAATGCCAAAAATCGCAGCGGCTGCCGCATATGCACCTACGTTTTCTCCTTTATAAAAATTCATAACAATCCAAGCAAATCCGTAACCTAAAACCAGTTTGCAAACTGCCTCAATTAAGGAAGAAATGGCTGTAGGGAACATATTGCGAAGACCCTCGTAATATCCCCTGTAAAGAGAAAGTGCGCAACAGAAAATAATACAAGGAGCAATAACAAACATAGATGGTAAGGCATTGGGGTTTTTAGCTACAACAGTAACGGTATAGCCAATACCAAACATCAAGACAAAACCTACAATACCGGTAATAACAAAGAATTTTTTTGCTATTTTAAAAACGCTTTTTACATCGTTGTATCTGTTTTCAGAAACATATTGAGCAACCATTCTTGCTACCGCAACCGGAAGACCGGCCATAGCAATAGAATAAATAGGCAAATACACCTCATAAGCGGTAGAATAATATGCCATATTAACATCACCCAAAAGGGCTGTTAAAGGTATTCTAAAAACAAGGCCAAGCACTTTAACAACTATTGTTGATACAGCCATAATAAGGGTGGCGTACATAAAAGTTTGTTGTTTTTGTTGACTTTTGGACTTTAACATAAACCTAAACTCCTTAAAAAATTATTTCCAAAATGACTCTTTATCAAATAAACAATTAACCGCTTTAATAAGAAGTTCGGGTAAATCGGTCATTGGCTTGTTGTTCATATCATGATAGGCATCAGTTGCATCCTCACCTGCATCATCCGAAACTCGACGAAGAGAAGAAAAAGGTGTGCCGGTTAAACTGGCAACATACGCAA
Organism: Acutalibacteraceae bacterium; assembly: GCA_045534095.1. GTDB lineage: Bacteria > Bacillota > Clostridia > Oscillospirales > Acutalibacteraceae > UMGS1279. The sequence goes on from JAZSJA010000074.1 coordinate 9,267, forward strand.
TGGCAGCAGTTTCCATATCACAAGAGTTTATACCAAACTCATTTTTTAGTTCATCTCTTAAAGCAGGATCAGATACAAATCTATCACCACTAGCGAGTTTAACTTTTTTTAGTCCCCCACCCTGTTTTGAGATTATGTCACTTAACAAATCGTTAGCGCTATATATATATTCTTGTGCAGGTTTTTCACAATTTTTATAGCCACAGCAAGTTAAATCAAAATCATACTCTAAAAACGATACACCAACTACGTCCTCCCCACGTGAAACGTTAGAAATTCCACCCGAAAGACCGTAATTTAACAAAACATCTGCTCCGTTATTAACTAAATGCATAGCAGCGGTAGCCGCATTAACTGTACCAATACCACAAAGAATAGAATCTATAATAATCTTTTTACCTGTTTTGATAATTTCGTAACGATGGCCTTTTCGACTAAAGAAATTATTTTCTGATAAATTAGAATTCACCAATTCTTCATATGCCGCATATTCCATATCATCGGCAACTATCAAACCAATTTTAAGTTCATTTTTCATTTTAAACCTCCAAAATAGTAAAAACCGATTTGCGAAAATTATTTTATCGCAAACCGGCATCTTACCGGAACAAACAATTACTTAGTAATACGAGAGCCGCACTTATTGCAAAATTCGGAGCCTTTTGGTGCACGATTTTTACATTTAGGGCAGGTAGGCTTACCATCAATCGCATCCATCTCATCAATGGCACGTTTCATATCAGAGATTATCTGCTTAATTTCTAAAACAACAGCTAAAACTTCAGGGTCTTCAATATCTGAATCCTTTAAAGTTTTAAACTGTAATTTACCAAGCTCTGCATATGCTTTAGAGAGTTTGCACTCAAGGGAAGAAACAGAAATTTTCTGTTTACCAACCAAAACTAACTCTCCAGTTTTTTTAATAGCTGAATCAAACACAACTTTGGCTTTTTGAACAGTTTCATCAAAAACATCCATTAAAAAGCACCTCACATATTTTAATATTTATATATTACCACAGTTTTACCAATATTTCAATATTTTAGCAACAAAAAGATAAATATTGACAAAAAAATATAAAATGTAATAAATTTGTTGCATTTTCAACAAAAAAGAGTTATAATGAAATAAATATTAATAAAATGTTAATTTATGCGTTAAGAGGTGTTTTATGCAAAGTAATACAGAAACTAAAGTCGAAAAGGGTATAGAAACTCAACCCGAAGTTCAAAAAGAAGCTCAAACTTTAACAAAAGCAGATATTAAAGCACAGAAAAAAGCAGAAAAAGAAGCTAAAAAATTAGCTAAAAAAACAAAATACAAAAGAAAATTTGGAGATCGTTCCGACGGAAGAAAAATCAGATCTCTGGATCCTTTAAATATGGTGTCCCCTTACATTATGAAAAAAAGAAATGACGCCAGCAATATGGTTACCGTATCTATTGATATTGAAAATATTGAAAAATATATAAAGAAAAAACGTGCTGAGGGTCTAAAAGGTTTTGGCTTACTTCACGTTATGCTTTCAACATATGTAAAAACCATTGCACAACGTCCCGGAGTTAATAGATTTATTTCTGGTCAAAAACTTTTTGCCCGTCATGATATCCAGGTTATGATGACCATTAAAAAGGAAATGAAGTTGGATGCACAAGAAACCGTTGTAAAGGCGTACTACTCCCCGGAAAATTCACCCGAGGATGTGTATCGTATCTTCAATAAATTGGTAGAAGAAAACAAATCTCAAGGCGATGGTAACGCTTTAGATAGCACTGCTAGAATACTAAATTATATTCCCGGTCTTGTTTTAAAATTCGCTGTGTGGTTTTTAAACCTTTTAGATTATTTTGGATGGTTGCCAAAATTCCTTCTCAGAGTTAGCCCTTTTCATGGTTCCTTTTATATAACCTCAATGGGATCCCTTGGAATCCCCGCCATTTACCACCACTTGTATAATTTTGGTAACGTTCCCCTATTTTGCTCATACAGCGCCAAACGATACGAGTACGTTCTTAATAAAGATGGTGTTGCTGAAAAAAGAAAATTCGTTGATTTTAAATTTGTGATGGATGAGCGTATCTGTGACGGTCACTACTACGCATCAGCTCTAAAGCTTATGTGCGATTATCTTAAAAATCCCGAAAAGCTCGACGAACCCGTTGAAGTAGTACCCGATATATATTAAACATTAACCCCCGAAACGGCTTTATATAGCTGTTTCGGGGGTGTTTATATAGGGAATAATACAAACGAAAATCCGTTCTTTTTTAATGAATAATAAATGATGAATATTGAAAAATGAATAATAAACAAAAATCCGTCCCCTTTCGAGAACGGATTTTCGTTTGGTGATCCATCGGGGATTCGAACCCCGGACACCTTGATTAAAAGTCAAGTGCTCTACCGACTGAGCTAATGAATCATACCTTATTTTTATGTCGCTATCTCTAGGCGACTTTGATATTATAACAATATCTTAACCAAATGTCAAGCATTTTTTGCCTTTTTTTCTTTTTTTTATTTTTTTTGGGAATTAAAACAGAATATAAGGGCAAAAACAAATGGTTATAGTCAAAAAACACAAAAGAAAAACCGGAAGAACGAATCTTCCGGCTGCAAGCAAACCAATTTTAGAAAAAAGGCAGGCTGGCAATCTTTCCGCCAGATTAAAAAGAAGAAATAAATTATGCCTCTTCCTTCATCTTTGCAAAACATTCGCTGCAATAAACGGGACGGTCGTCACGGGGAGCAAAGGGAACCTTTGCAACACCGCCGCAAGCTGCACAAGTTGCTTCGTGCATTTCACGGGGAGCTCTACCTGCGTTTTTGCGAGCATCGCGGCAAGCTTTACAACGTTGGGGTTCGTTTACGAAACCTTTAGACTCGTAAAACTCCTGTTCGCCGGCTGTAAATACAAACTCGGCTCCGCAATCTTTGCATACAAGGGTCTTGTCTTCAAACATGTTTTGTACCTCACTTGAAATGGTTTAGCCTTGGTAGGAATTGCACCTACATCTTTGAAATCAACGCTCTGCTATTAAGCTACTAAGGCATATATAAATACTTTAACGCAACTTTTGTCTTATGCGTTGCAAAGCATTATCGACTGATTTTTTAGATTTTTTTAATGTATCGGAGATTTGAGAATAGTTAAAATCTAATAGATAATAATACAGAACATCTCTTTCAAACGCTGAAAGTTCGGTGCTAATCCTACTTTTTAAATTTTCAAAATCCTCACGAGCTATATAATCTGTTTCGGGATCGTTAAAATCTGTAAGCTTAAAAAACTCATCATCTGTATGTATCACCAGCGAACCCGGAAGTGCTTTTTTTCTATCTGCCCTTCTAAGAAGTGAAATCAACATACGTCGCATACAAGTATAGCAAAATGTTGAAAAAGCAGAGCGTTCGCTGTTATAGACGTTTATGGCGGTAAAAAAGCCGATGGTGGCTTCTTGAACCAGGTCTTCTAAATCATAACCTAATCCTTGAAAAGAATAAGTCATAGTACGAATTTTTGGCAAATATCTATCATATAATATTTTAAAAGCCTGCTCATTTGAATCACGAATAAGCGTTACAAGCTCTTCGTCGCTCAAATTCAAGTAACCATTTAAATTATTTTTACTCATCAATTTACCTACGCATAATTTAAAACATAATAATTTAATATAATAATACTACATTTTATCTACCTTGTCAAGTAAAATTTTATCCATTGCACAAAAAAACATCTAAATATGTGTTTTTTGTCTTATTGACATATACCGGAAAATAAGTTAAAATGATATTACAAAATATGGAGGTGCTTTTATGATTTACAAAGCATATGAAGAATGGTTAAAAAACGCTACTGCTGATGAGGATTTAATTGAAGAACTCAGAAGCATTGATGGTAATGATGCCGAAATTAGCGATCGTTTTTATAAAAGCTTGGAGTTTGGTACCGCAGGCCTTAGAGGTATTATCGGTGCAGGCACTAATAGAATGAATATTTATACTGTTGGTGCTGCTTCACAAGGGCTCGCCGAGTATGTTAACTCAATCACGACTAACGGCAAAGTCGCCATTGCATATGATAGCAGAATTAAATCGGATTTATTTGCAAGGCATGCCGCTTCTGTCTTTGCAGCGAACGGTATTACTGTATATTTATATCCGGAACTAGCCCCTACCCCTATGCTCTCTTTTGCAGTTCGTCATTTGAAATGCGATGCCGGTGCCGTTTTGACCGCTAGCCATAATCCATCAAAATACAATGGTTACAAAGCATACGGACCTGATGGTTGTCAGCTTGGTCTTGAAGCTAGTGAATATGTCCTATCAATTATTGAAAAGGTTAATATTTTTACCGACGTTAAAACCTGCGATTTCGACGAAGCTGTAAAACTTGGCAAAATCAAACATATTGGTGACGATGTAATAAGCGCATATTTAGATGCCGTCCAAAAACAATCTGTATCAGACTGTAGTTACAATTTCAGCGATATGAAGGTTATTTACACACCCTTACATGGTGCAGGTAATAAGCCGGTACGTGCTATCCTTGACCGAATTGGCGTAACTAATGTTGTTGTGGTTCCTGAGCAAGAACTTCCTGATGGTAACTTTCCAACTGCTCCATATCCTAATCCCGAAATTCGTGATGCCTTTAACTGTGCTTTAAAACTTGCAGAAAAAGAAAATCCTGATTTACTTTTGGCTACCGATCCCGATAGCGACCGCGTTGGTATTGCCGTTAAGAATAATGGCGAATTTTCCCTTATGAGTGGTAATGACGTTGGTGCACTGCTTCTTAATTATTTATTAGAAAGACGAACTTCTCTAGGTACTCTACCCAAAAATCCTGTTGCAGTTAAAACAATTGTTTCTACCAATCTAGTAAATGCAATAGCTGCAGATTATGGTTGTGAACTCAAAGAAGTTCTCACAGGCTTTAAGTTCATTGGTGAGCAGGTTCTTTTATTGGAAGAAAAAGGCGAAGAAGAACGTTTTATTTTTGGTTTTGAAGAAAGCTATGGTTACGTTGCAGGTGGTTACGTAAGAGATAAAGATGCAGTTGTTGCATCGATGCTAATTTGCGAAATGTGTTGTTACTACAAAGCAAAGGGAATGAATTTAATTGAGGTTTTAGATTCACTTTACAAAAAATACGGATATTTTTACAGTTGTCAAAGAAGCATAACCTGTGAGGGTCAAGATGGTATGGCAAAAATGTCAGATGCAATGAAGAATTTAAGGAAAAATCCGCCAAAAGAAATTGCAGGATTTAAAACCTTAAACGTTCTCGACTACTCTACTTCTCTAGACACTGAACTTGCCAGTGGCAAAACCTCAACCATAAATCTGCCTAAATCTAATGTTTTAAGCTATATTCTTGAGGATGGTGCAGGAGCGATCGTCCGTCCCTCAGGCACCGAACCCAAAATTAAAATTTATATTTCTTCGGTTGGCAATAACCTTAATTCAGCCATCGATACCGCTAAAACCATTGGCGATGACGTTCAAAAATCATTAAACCTGTAAATATAAAATAGCAAAAACACATCCGTTGGGGAGGATGCCACAATCAGGCCCTCTCTAACGGATGTGTTTTTTTAATGCGATATTACATTTACAGTTGAATAGATTTTAAACTGTGAAATATTTTCGGGTTGGTTGTTGTGGTAATCCAACAGTTGCTCATCGTATTCGGGTATTGAATCAACCTTGCCGGCTACATAATCTAAAATACGCTTACGGCAGGAATCGGTTCGATATATCATACCGCCTATGCGATGGTCTTGCACGTCAAAACCTTGAGGTTTATTTTCTCTATACCATTGTTTTTCAAATGCGGCACCAAACTTTTTCATATTACGAACAACCTGAACATAATCTTCCTTTGCAAGACGTTCAAGCTCTGATTTATCTCCCTTTTGGTAGGCTGCACGTGTCTTTTTACCTAGTTCATACTTATACTTCATTACATCACACATCTTAGCCGCAGCATTAAACAAATAGCCGTATCTACGACTGGTTTTAGCAACCAAATAAAGTTTTTTTGCCAAACCTTCATAATACTCAAAAGAGGAAACATTATCCCTAACAGTAACATCTAAAAAATCGCTAAAATAATCTGAATAAAACATATACTTCACAGGATTTGGCGGAAAACCTGAAGTAGTATTAAGATCAACCTGATTTGGTTTATCAAGCATCATAAAATCGTTATACTCAATACCTGTAAGACGTTTAAATTTCGCCTTAATTTTCTCATCATCCGTATTGCCTTTCGCGTATTCAGCAATATAGTGTAGTGCCGGCAAAGTGGAAAAATTAGAGCACTCGCTGCCATCATCACCCCACATAGCAAAGAAAATATTTTTTATCTTATTCTTTTTACAAGCCTCAACTGCGGGAATGGAATTTTTTATTGAATGCTCATTAAAAGGTGTAAAGCCATGCCAATTCCAAATTCCGCCTGCAAACCAAGTAGTTTTTGATAATTGCTTATGATTGTATAACATATCGCTATAATGCTGTTCACTATCACTATAATAATCCCAATAAACAGGAATAACCTCCGGATTCATAGCATCTATGAATTCTTTAGGCATCTCATGCTTACCCTCAATCATACAGTAATAGCCGTTATTCCAAGGTCTAAAAAACATATCAGACCAAATAAGAGGAGTAAAATCATACTTTTGGGCAATTTCACAAATCTTATCAAGATGATTTTTTAGTATGGTAAAGGTATCTTCATAACCGTGAATATCCATATATTTACCACGCCCAACCATATTCGCCTCATCCATACCAATATGTACATATTGGGACTTAAAACATTTTTTTAACGTAGCAAACATTTTTTCAATAAGCTCATATACGCGTGCATCACCGCAAAGCATTATATCATTACAATCAACGGGAATTGTTTCCCAACGAAGAGCTTGATTTAAGTGTGCTAAGGTTTGAATACATGGAATGAGTTCGATTCCTATGTTATTTGCAAAGGCATCAAGCTCCTGCATTTCTTCAACAGAATATCTGCCACGCATATAACCAAAAAATGGTTCACCCTCAACCTCATAAGTATCTTCGGTATAAAGCATCACTGAATTATATCCCATTTTTTTGAGCAAACGTAAAAACTCTTTAAGTGATGGGATATTCATAACGGCATTACGCGACATATCAATCATAACACCGAGTCTTTCATATTTTTTTGCCATAATATCAAACCTTTCTTAGTACTATATCTCATATTGCCTTAAATATAATTCTAAAACAAAACAATAAAGAAGCTGTACTACAATAGATGGTTATGAAATTCCATAAATCAAAAGTGCGTAACCATTGTTTTGTGAAACTAATGAAATATTTTTAATTGTTTTGTTGTAGTCGGTTGTTATTTCCAAACTGTTTAAAATATATCTTTCAAAATTTTTATCATATCCAAAATTCAAAACTCTTTTAGAGTTTTCCGCAACAGGGTTTATTCTAGACGAAAGATTAGTTTCAAACACAGTTGTTATCTCGGTGCCGTTTGAAAGATAGGAAGACTGTTTTTCGCCATCTTCATAATTGATAATAATTTTTGCTACTTTCTCGCCATATTCGCCGGCAAGCGGATAACCTTTTATAATACTAACCAAACCATATAAAGTAATAGATTTTGTTTTAAAATCACAATCAAAAGTAATACTGCAATCATCATCTATAACATAAGGAACGTTTAACAAATTTTCTACATCATTTAAAAACGGTCCGTTTATTAGGCGACGTTTTCTTAGCTTCCCTGATTGTGTTTCTTCATCATTTATGGTATTTACAATTTTTTTAAGTACAGAGGAATTGCTATTGGTTTTTAGTTTATTATATGGCTTGATTTGTTGATATAGATTAAACCAAAACTCAGTTTCCTTGCTCTTACCTAAATTTTTAATGGAATCCATAAAGGTTTTATATATAAGATTTGGTTTTCTGTTAGCATCTACCAATCCCTCGTACAGCATTCCATCCTTACAAGCCGGCATTCCCCTATTGAAATCATTAATCTCTGACCATTCCCAAAAACAGGCACCCGCAAGTGCTCCATCTTCAGAGTTATTTAAATAGAGCTTGTACATTTCATCAATAAACTCAGCTAAAAGTTTTGGATTATCATAAACAAAATGACCTCCCCACTCTGTAAAAAGCAGAGGTTTATCATTTAAAATTTGTGCCGATTCTTGTGCAAGCTCAATTGTTTGTGAATAAGGGTGCGTTGTGTAAAAATCGAAACCACAAAGATTATAATATTCAAGGGTTTCTTCATTACTCATACAGTTAGCACCTGAAACAAGCCGTGTGTGATCATTCGCTCTGCAAACCTTTGCACTTTCAATCAAATATTCCTTTGTGAATTTGCACTCGTTGAAGGCAAGCCAGAAGATAATTGAAGGATGATTTCTATCCCTTGTAATTGTACGGCGTAAAACCTCCAAACTGCCATTTCTAACCTCGGGATCTGATGTATCAGACCACCAAAGTCCGGGTTCCTCTGAAACCATTAAACCGATTTCGTCAGCAATCTCCAAAATCCTTTTATTATGGGGATAATGGACGAGTCGCACAAAATTACAACCGGTATCTTTAATCATTTGCAAATCATAACGCATTTGTTCCATACTTGGACAATGTCCGCTATCACCAAACATTTCATGCTTGCACACACCCTTTAAAAACAAAGGCTTACCATTAAGACAAAAACGATGTTTATCACAAACAAATTCACGAAATCCAACCATACAGTCATAAACGTCTAGTTCTTTATCACCGTAGGTTAAAGTAACTTTAAGTCTATATAAATTTGGTGTATCAGGCGACCACAAATTAACGTTGCTAATTGAACCTTTAAAAACCTTCGTATCACTTATTTCATTTAAAACAGCGACGAGTTCATTTGCCCAAAAAAGTTCTGCTTTTACATAGCCTATAGCATTATCTAGCTTAGTTTCTACAGTAATTTCCGCAGTAGAATAATTATTCAAAAGGGTTGAATAAAAGAAAACGTCTTCGATATGATTTTCATCATAGCCAATAAGTTCAACGTCACGAATTATACCACCAAAATTCTCCCATCCTGCAGTTGGCCCAAAAACAGGCGACGTATCTTCCATCTCTAGCAAAATAATATTATCTTTTGCTTTTAGGAAATCAGTAACATTAAATGAATATTCGCAATACGGCCCCATTTCACCTAAAAAAACATCGTTTAAAAACACCTTTGCATAGTAAGTGATTCCACAAAACTTAATAAAAATTTTATTAAAATTCTCTTCAATATCAAAAGCCTTCTTGCATTCAAAATGTCCTACCGGGAGCTTAGAAAAAGGAACAGTAATTGTAGAAAATTCACCCTTTCCAATACGATATTGCCAAAGTCCGTTAAGAGAATACTTTTTCATCATTACACTTCCTTTTTATTGAATCTTAATATAGCTATTACGGTAGAAATTAAAGTGAAAATTTCACATAAAATTCCACCTATTGCAAAATTAAAACAATTATATATAAGCCATGATGGAGAACTGATAAATGCAAACAGTCTAACTAATTTTGCACTATCCTTGGAAAAGGAAATTGTAGTAGCAATCATTGCAACAACCGGCAAAATCTCAATAATAATATTATAAACACTAACAGTTTTTCCAAACAAAAGGAACGTTAAAACATAAGAGGTTATGTAGGTTAATATAAATGCGAAATTTATTGGTTTAAGATTTTTAATTTTATCCTTATTTGCATAAAGAATCGCCCTTACTACGCCTATTAAATTCAAAAGAGCACCTGTATAAGCATTTAACATAAACATATTGATAGTGAAAAATAAACTACCAAAAAACTGAATTAAAATTATATTACGCTTAGTTTTAGCTTGGTAAGAAAAAATATTCATACACATACCTATTATGCCGATAATCTGCGTAATTACATCATAAACCATAAAATTTTTCGCTCCTTTTTTACGGCTTTAGTTTAACATATTTACCTATGCATTGCAAGATTATAAATTATATTATTTAGTAAAAAAACACAAACCATAAAAATATAAAAAGATGCTAAAAAATAAAAACAAGGGTTTCTTTGACCCTTGTTTTTAGAGATTCACCTATTTAAAATAGAAGACATTATTTGTTTAAAACTTTTAAAACTGTATTAACAATATTTTCGGAACATAAACCAAAGTCTTTAAGAAGATTAACAGCAGGACCGGAATAACCAAAGGAATCATTAACACCGATTTTTACAACAGGAACTGGGCATTCCTCACAAACAACATCACAAACTGCAGATCCTAAACCACCGATTACAGAATGCTCCTCAACAGTCACAATTCTACCTGTTTCTTTTGCCGCCTTAATAATGATATCTCTATCAATTGGTTTAATAGTGTGTATATTGATGATGCGAGCATTAACGCCTTTTTCTTTTAAAACTTCATATGCGTTGAGAGCTTCAGAAACCATTATACCGGTAGCAATAATAGTAATGTCATTACCCTCTTTGAGTGTTACACCCTTACCAATCTCAAATTTATAATCTTCATCAAAAACAACAGGAACTGCAAGTCTACCAAAACGAATATAAACAGGTCCATCGTGCTTATATGCAGCTTCAACAGCGAGTTTAGCTTCAGTATCATCAGCGGGGTTAAGAACGGTCATACCGGGAATAGAACGCATAAGAGCGATATCCTCGCAGCATTGATGGGTTGCACCATCTTCGCCAACAGAAATACCTGCATGAGTTGCGCCGATTATGACAGGAAGTTTAGGATATGCTACAGAATTACGCACCTGCTCGAATGCTCTGCCAGCCGCAAACATCGCAAAAGAACTTGCAAAAACTTTTTTACCGGTTGCAGCAATACCTGCCGCAATGCTAATCATATTCTGCTCTGCAATACCACAATCATAAAAACGATCAGGAAAGGCTTTTTTAAAGGTACCTGTTTTTGTTGCAGCAGCAAGGTCAGCGTCAAGGACAACAAAATCACTATATTTATTACCAAGTTCAACTAATGCGTTACCGTAGCTATCACGGGTAGCAATTTTTTTAATGTCAGCCATTTTTTATTTCCTCCCCTTTTTATTCTGCTTCAATTTTAGCATAAAGCTCGTTAAGTTCAGCCATAGCAATTTCGTACTGCTCATCATTAGGAGCAGCACCATGCCAACTAACACTGTTTTCCATAAAGGAAACGCCTTTACCTTTTGTAGTTTTCATAACAATAGCGGTAGGTTTATCGGTTACCTTTTCAGCATTGGCAATTGCTTTTTCAATCTGCTCAAAATCATGACCATCAATAACTAATACGTTAAATCCAAAAGCAGCAAATTTTTCATCTAAAGGAAGAGGATTATTAACCTCTTCAACAGCACCATCAATCTGTAAGCCATTAACATCTACAAAAACAGTCAGATTGTTAAGTTTTTTAGCAGCAGCAAACATAGCTGCTTCCCAAACCTGACCTTCTTCGCTTTCGCCATCACCAACTATAGTATAAACTCTAAAATTATCACCAAAATGCTTAGCCGAAAGAGCCATACCGGTTGCAACAGAAATGCCCTGACCCAAAGAACCGGATGACATATCAACACCAGGGATATGTTTTTTATCCGGATGACCTTGAAGAATACTGCCAATTTGACGAAGAGTTTTTAATAATTCGATATCGAAATACCCTCTGTTAGCTAAAACGGAATAAAGTCCAGGTGCGGCATGACCTTTTGATAAAACAAAACGATCTCTATCTGCCTTATCCGGATTTGCAGGATCGATATTCATTTTATTGAAATAAAGATAGGTTAAAACATCTGCTATAGAAAGTGAGCCACCGGGATGACCGGATTTTGCGGCATGCACACCTTCAATAATTCCCATTCTAACCTTGCAAGCTAAAAGTTTAAGTTCTTTTTGAGCTACCTTATCCATACGCTACTTCCTTTCATAAATAACGAAATTTGATTTATAAAATCAGCAACTGCCCCGTCCTCACAGCGGCAAGTTACATAATTTGCAATATCTTTAATTGTTTGAGGTGCGGCAAAAGTTGCGGCACCATAGTCAGCCTCTAAAATAAGTTCTTTATCATTGTGAAAGTCACCAATTCCAAAAGAGACCTTAGAGTTAAAAATCTTTTTCATTTCTTTAACTGCGGTACCTTTATTTATACCACCCGGTAGAATTTCAAAATACCTCGCCTTTTCACTAACACAGGTATTAACAAAATCGCAGTAATCGACATCAAACTTTTTAACATATTCATTGACTAATGCAACCGTTTCGAAATCCTCAAAGGCTAACAAAACCTTTTCCCAACTAAGCGATCTATAGTTCTCGGGGAACTTTTTATGTTTAAAATGTTCGTATTCAGCATGATATTCAGTACCCTTATTGCCTCTAATTAAATAGATATCAAGTCCACTAAAAAACTCAGCACCCACTGTTGGGAATTTTTCAAGTATTTCAAAAACAATATCAATACACCTAGGGTCCATAGATTTTTTATATAAAAACTTTTCGTTTTTAAAATCATAAATAACAGACCCGTTAAGAGCGATTATAGGAGCGTTGGCTCTTGATATTTCATAACTATATTTAGCGGCAGCAATAGCCCTACCCGTAGCTATAGTAAAAATACCACCCTCGGATTTAAACCACTCAATAGCCTCTACATTTTTTTGAGGTATTATTCCATCGTGAAGCAGAGTGCCATCAATATCGGAAACCAGTAAACAACCATCAAAAATCCCCATAAAAACCACTCTCCTTCAAAAACGTTTTGAAATACTGAGGTAATTCACTTTCAAACTCCATATATTCATTGGTTTTTGGATGAATAAAACCGATTTTTTTAGCATGCAAGCATTGACCGCCTAATTGTTTGTACCTTGCACCGGCTCTACCATAAACAAGATCACCTGCTACAGGATGCCCTAAATAGGACATATGTACTCTTATCTGATGGGTTCTTCCGGTAAAAAGAGTAAGTCTTATATGTGATAATCCATTTACAGATTGCAATACACTATAATGTGTTTTTGCAGGTTTACTGTTTTTATTGGTAACAGCCATCTGCTTGCGATTAACCGGATGCCTGCCTATAGGAAGCTCAATATCCCCTTGTGGATTTTTTAAAGTTCCAACAACAACAGCCTCATACTCACGCGTAAAAGAATGTTCTTTAATTTGTTCGGCAAGATGTTGATGAGCCAAATCGTTTTTAGCAACAATCAAAAGACCGCTTGTATCTTTATCTATTCTATGTACTATACCCGGCCTCAAAACTCCATTGATACCCGAAAGACTTTCCTTACAATGATGCAGCAAAGCGTTAACAAGTGTCGCGGAATAATTACCCGGTGCAGGATGAACAACCATACCCTTTGGTTTATTAACCACCAAAAGATATTCATCCTCAAACAAAATATCAAGAGGAATATTTTCGGCTTCCACCGAAAGAGGTTCGGGATCGGGGATAATTACTACAATATTATCATTTCGCTTTAATTTGTAACTCTTGCCAGGATGCTTTTCATTAACAGTTACCGACTCATTATCAATCAATTTTTGTACAGCTGACCGCGTAAGATTAAGTTTTTCTGATAAAAAAACATCCAACCTAGATTGTTCTAAATTATAATGAAATTCAAATTTTTCCATTATTCGTCATTACCATTAGGTTCTGCTGAATCACCTGATGAAGCAAAGATAGTTTCATGCTTTCTTCTAAGTTTGTAATCATTTATCATACCAATCACAAAGTAAAGAATCAACATACCTGCACCGATACAAACGGCACAATCAGCAATGTTGAAAATTGGGAACTCAGGCATAAAATGTAGATGAATAAAATCGACAACGTATCCCCCACGGAAAATTCTGTCGATCATATTACCTATACCACCTGAAAGTATAAGACAAACCGAGAAAAACAACAACTTACTTTTGAAACCCTCTTTTATTATCATTGCAACACAAATAATCATTATAAAAAATGTTAATGAAAGAAGCACCCAAGTATAGCCTTCTAAAATGCCCCAAGCGGCGCCACCATTTTTAGTATGAGTTATATCTATAATTCCATTGATAAAAGAGTGAGTTGTATGTTCTGCAAAATTATTTAAAATATACCATTTAGAAATTTGGTCAGCAACCAAAACTAAAACAGATACAATACCTGCGAATAGGTATAGCATAAAATTCCTCCAAAACAATCGTTTTGGGCGGCTTAAAAAAAGCCACCCAAAACTGCATTTTATTTAAGAACAGCCGCACAACGTGCACAAAGAGTGGGATGATCAGAATCCACACCAATATCACCTGAATATTTCCAACAGCGTGCACATTTTTCGCCCTCTGCGTGCTTAACGGTAACGGAGATGGGTTGCTCACCCTTAAATTCACCTTCGCCACCATTTATAAGATTAGCCTTAGAAACAATAAATACAGAGGCTAAATCTTCTATTGAATTTAAGAAATCATACATTTCGCCTTCAGCATAAACAGAAATTTCCGCATCTAAAGAAGCACCAATGATTTTTTCGGTACGAGCATTTTCGAGAGCTTTTTTAACGTCGTCACGAATAAGATGAATTCTATCCCATCTTGCCATGAGCTCGCCATCAACCTTAGTATTGACTTTTGGCATATCGTTAAACAATACACTTTCAGTATTGCAAGAACTATCATGAGGCATAAATTTCCAAATTTCTTCAGAAGTGAAAGCCAAAATAGGAGCAATAAGACGTGTTAAAGTATCTAATACACGATAAATTGTTGTTTGAGCTGCACGGCGTGTAACGCTGTCTGCTTTTTCAACATAAAGACGATCCTTGATAACATCAAGATAGAAATTAGACATATCGATAACACAGAAGTTATGGATAGCATGGAATATCATATGGAATTCAAAATTATCATAACCGTCGATTGAAGCCTTAACAACCTCGTTAAGACGCATTAAAGCGTAACGATCAACTTCCTCAAGCATATCGTCAGAAACCGCATCTTTATTAGGATCAAAATCAGGAATACAACCCAAAATAAAACGTGCTGTATTACGGATCTTGCGGTATACCTCTGACATTTGCTTTAAAATATCCTGAGAAACACGAATATCGGCATGATAGTCAGAAGACGCAACCCAAAGACGAAGAATATCTGCACCATACTGTTTAACAACATCGTCGGGAATAATAGTATTGCCCAGCGATTTAGACATCTTTTTACCCTCACCATCAACAACCCAACCATGAGTTACAACAGTTTTATAAGGTGCAACGCCCTTAGTGGCAACAGATGTAAGAAGAGAAGATTGGAACCAACCACGATATTGGTCTGCACCCTCTAAATACAAATCTGCAGGGAAATCCAAATAATCTCTTTCATCTAAAACAGCAGCATGTGAAGAACCAGAATCGAACCAAACGTCCATAATATCAGTTTCTTTTTTAAAGTTCACGCATCCGCAGTCAGAACATTTAACACCTTCGGGCATTAAATCCTTAGCATCCAATTCGTACCAAGCATCAGCGCCTTTCTCACGGAATACCTCGGCAACCTTCGCAATGGTTTCGGGAGTAATAAGTTCTTTTCCGCAATCCTCACAGTAGAAAATAGGAATGGGCACACCCCAAGTACGCTGACGAGAAATACACCAGTCGCTACGATCTTTAACCATACCTGCAATGCGATCTTCGCCCCAACCCGGAATCCACTCAACAGATTTTATAGCTTCTACTGCTTGATCAGCGAAATCAGAAATCGAGCAGAACCATTGTTCGGTTGCACGGAAAAGAATGGGAGACTTACAACGCCAGCAATGTGGGTATTGGTGAATAATTTTTTCAAGAGCAAAAAGGCGATTTGTTTCATCTAATTTCTTAGCAATTGCCTTGTTTGCATCATCGGTGGTAAGACCTTCAAACTCACCTGCATCAGCAGTCATAATACCTTTATGGTCAACAGGAACCAAAATAGGAATTTGAGGGTAATTGCGACAAACCTCGAAGTCTTCAACACCGTGTCCGGGAGCGGTATGAACGCATCCGGTACCGCTTTCAAGAGTTACGTGATCACCAACAATAACCAAGGACTCTCGGTCAATGAAGGGATGCTTTGTTATCATAAGTTCCAACTCGCTGCCGCGGATGGTTCCCTTAATCTCGTACTCCTCAATACCTGCAGCTTTAAAAGCAGAATCCATAAGTTCGCTTGCCATAACGTAATATTCACCGTTAGCGGCAACTAAACTGTATTCATATTCAGGACCAACGCAAATAGCAAGGTTACCGGGCAAAGTCCAAGTGGTAGTTGTCCAAATAACAAAAAATGTTTTTTCAAGTTCTGCACCTAAAGCAGTAAGCTTGCCAAAGTCTTCTTTTACTTCGAATTTAACATAGATAGAATGACAGGGATCCTCTGCATATTCAATCTCTGCCTCAGCAAGAGCTGTTTGACACTCGGGGCACCAATAAACAGGCTTTAATCCTTTATAGATATAACCCTTGTTAGCCATAGCACCAAAAACCTCAATTTGCTTTGCAACATAATTGTTACTAAGTGTAAGGTATGGGTTATCCCACTCACCCAAAACGCCTAAACGCTCAAACTGAGTGCGTTGGCTATCAACAAATCCTAGCGCAAATTCACGACAAATTTTTCTTAAATCGCCTGCAGAAATTTTCTCACTTGACTCCATACCTGCTTTTTTTCTAGCCTTTAATTCGGTAGGAAGACCATGAGTATCATAACCGGGAACGTACGGAGCCTTAAAACCGGTCATATTTTTATAGCGAAGAATAAAATCTTTAAGGCTTTTATTTAAAGCAGTTCCAAGATGGATAACACCATTTGCATATGGAGGGCCATCGTGTAATACATAAAGCGGTTTTCCGTCATTATGCTCCATAAGCTTTTCATAAAGATGTTTTTCCTGCCATTCTTTTAATGCTTCAGGCTCACGCGTAGGAAGACCTGCACGCATAGGAAATTCAGTTTTTGGTAGATTTAGGGTATTGTTGTAATCTTGCTGTTCCATTTGAAAAATTTTCCCTTCTAAAGATAAATAATTATTAAACTATTGCTTCAGCATCATCTAAAGAAACAGATTCAACGTCCGATACTTTAGTTTCTGCGTCAGCTTGTTCTACAATAGGTTCAACAACCAAAGGTTGCTCACTAAACTCAGCAACGGGAGAGTTAGGTAAAAAAGAACGGAAATTAGGTTCGGCATTAGCCTCAAACTCTAATGCTTTTGCTGCATGTTCCGGATCATAAGGAACACAGTCGGGAATTCTTTGTAAAATTTCCAATTGTTGTTTGTGATTATCGAATAATTGCTTTTTGAATTCAGAAGCTTCAACCTTAATTTTATCAAAAAGCAATTGTTGACGTGCAACGCTATCGTGGGCAGCGGTAATAATGCCTTCCGCTTTAATAGCGGCATCGCTAAGCATTTTAGAAATCTCTGAATCAGCTTTTGCTTTACGTTCCGCAACGTCCTTCTCAAAAGCATCCATCACTGTTGCAACCTTTTCATCGATTTCCTTTGCTTTAGTATTAGCTTCAAAAAGAATAGAAGCAGCTTTTTCGTTTGCTTCATTTATAATTTGATCGGAGAAACGTTGAGCAGAAACCAAAATACTTTGAACTTGATCAATGCTACCTGAATTGTTAACCTTAGGAGTTTCAGGTGCTTGTTGTACAGGTTTTTCAGTTTCCACAGGAGTTTCTTTATCTTGTCCCTTCATAAGAGCGGAAAGACGTTCACTAAGAGCACGGTTTTGAGCAATAATTTTATCAAAGTCTTCAGCAACTTCGTCTAAGAACATTTCAACGTCGGCTACTTTATAACCACGCATTGCGTAATCAAACTTTACACTTCTTATATAATCGCCGGTATTCATTCCGTCCTTTTGCATAATATTACCTCCAAAATTAAATATATTTATCTGCCGCAATAATATGGCGGCCTTTTTTTGAAATACCATTGCAATCGGTAATTAGATATTTACCCGTACCTCGCAATGTAACAATATCCCCATTTTTGATAGCTTTAGTTACCTTAGTAACCTCAAAGGAATTTACAAAAACCAAGCCATCATTTATATAACTTTCTGCTTTGTTTCGACTACAACCAACAAGTCCGCACAAAATTGCATCAAGTCTTAAAGAAGACACAGTGAAACTAATGGGGATTGTTTTAGATGTTGGCAAAAACTCATCTATGCCAGAAAGGTCTACATATGTGCCGAAAACCCCTACATTACCAACCTTAGTGATTTGCTCTAAAAGATATCCGCTAATATCCTTTTGAACAAAAACTAAAGCAAAACCATCTGCAACACAAATATCACCTATGGACTCTCTAGTGATTCCTGTGGCCATAAAAGAACCTAAAAAATCTCTATGCGAAAGTTTATCAGTTTTTCGATATTGGAATTTAAGCACGCTAATAGGAAAATCGGAAAACGGCTCAACTGTATAATCGGGTAAAGCTGCAAAAATTCTTCTTTCAGCACCTGGATATCCACCAAAGAAAAAACAATTAGGAGCTTTAATACTGGATTCAATAATAGCTGTTTCCGACGGGGTCAAAAAACCTGAAAACTTAGGAATATTTCTTACATCCCTAAGTCTAACAATATCCCTTGCTTTTGCGACCAATAACTTAGAATTGTTTTCCACAAACCTAACCTAAAAACATACCATCTGTATCAAAATCCCCATCAATAAGCTCGCCTAAAACATCAACGTTGGCAGGGGTGATTATATAGGTACTGTTAGCAACCTTTTTAATGCTTCCACGTGTTGCATAGGCGGTACCGCTTAAAAAGTCGATAAGTCTTCTGGAAGTCTCTCGATTCGCGGCTTCAAGATTTAAAACAACAGTTTTGCGAGCGTTAAGATGATCTGCAATTGATGGAGCATCCTCAAAACGGGTAGGTTTAACTAAAACTACCTGTACAGCTGAGGAAGGCATATCAACAACCTTTGAATTTCCGCCACCCTTCATAGATGAAAAGAAAGAAGATTCTTTTTTAGGTTTTGAAGCAGGAGCTTGTTTAACCTCAGTGTCATCATCTTCATCAAAAAATGAAGGTTCTTCCTCATCATAAAAATCGTCTTCGTAATCATCGGCATCAGGAAGATTAACCATTTTCTTAAAAAAATCTTTCATACCCATAATATAGACCTCCTATAAATTATAATTTCGTTTTCCAAATAATGCTGTGCCAATTCTAACTATATTTGCGCCTTCTTCGATAGCTATCTCAAAATCATCTGACATACCCATCGACAAAAACTCCATATTACTATTATCTATTTTTTTACCCCGAATGTCAAGGAATAGATTGCACATTTCTTTAAAATATGTACGATTTTTTTCATTATTGTCACAAATTGGAGGAATTGTCATAAGTCCGCGAACAAAAATGCCTTCAATTTTTGAGATTTCTATCATCTTTTCTAAAATCTCACTCGGTGCAAATCCACTTTTGCTCTCTTCATTTCCAATATTAACTTCCAATAAAATATTACTAACAATCCCTTTTTTAACACTCAAATCACCAATAATTTTCGCAAGTTTTACCGAATGAACGGAATGTATAAGAGATACTTTGCCAACTATATCCTTAGCCTTATTAGATTGCAAATGCCCAATAAAATGTTTCTCTACCGAAACAAGCGAGTCATTTTTTGCTAAAAATTCTTGCACTCTATTTTCTCCAACGAGAGATATTCCTGAAGTAATAGCGTGGTTGATAACGTCGATGTCGATTGTTTTAGTAGCCGCCAAAAGCATAATATCCTTGGGATCTCTACCGCTTTTAACAGCCGCCGCAGAAATTCTGTTTTTTATATAATTAAAATTTTCATCAAATATGTTTTTTCTCTGCTCAACACTAAGCTCAATCGATGAATTTTCCATCATATAGGTCTCTTCCTTTCTCAACTACTTCATCATACAAAACAATGGAGTTGGTATTACCATCTTCAGACTTTTTACAAAGAGTGAAATTATCGGTCCTATGAACAATTTCAATAGGCTTAAACTTTATAATAGAGCCTTGAACGACATATACACCTGCAACACCCTCAGAATAATGAACAGCTTTATTACTTACTCTAATGCCCTCGTATTCTTCGGTAACTATTGTTATAGGAGCCGAACGGATAGCAGCAAATTGGCCGTTCATCGTTTGACAAGATAAAACCACAATTGCAGAATTGCTATTCTCAGAAACCTTTATTGTATGTACGTTAGCAGTTATTTTTTCGCTGCCTACTATTGGAGTGCGTAAATCAACTTTATCACCAATAGAAAAATTTAAATAATCATCATTTTTCATTTGAGCAATAATATAAAAATTCTGAGAAGAAACAATTTTTCCAAATGAATTTTTGGGAGTAGCATTAGCAATCTTATCAAAAATAGATTCGTCAATATTTTCCAACATATCAAAGGTCAAAACATTCTCAAGTCCATCTGATTGCCGAATAAAAAATCCTGAAACAGGTGTCGTTACCTTCGAACTTGGAGCAACTAATTTTGATTTTAAGGTCGCAAGTTCGTTGTTTAAAGAGGTAAGCAACGAATCAAAACCACTAACCTCACCGGTTAATATTTGTTTTTTATTAAGTAACATCAAAAGTTCGGATACTGAATTGTTTAAATTACTAAATTTATTTGAATCTTTTAAAGATAGCAATTGCATATACGAACGTTCAATTCTGTTTGAAAGAGTATTTAAATCCACTGAAGAGGGATCGCTTACCGAATTTATAGATTCTAACATTTGAATTTCTTCTGTTATTTCATCAACACGTTCATAAGCTTCTGCGATATCTGATGAAGCATATACCTCAGCTATAGTTCCGCCCTTTGATACCTTTTCGCCCTCATTTACAACGTATCGCTC
>JAZSJA010000013.1:0-13011 GCA_045534095.1 Acutalibacteraceae bacterium
GGTGCCGAAATTCATCAAAAAACAGATAATCGTCAGCTTTTTGAGTTTTCTATTGAAAAGCTAAGCGACTACGGATTTACCCTTAAAAATATATCCTTGGATTTACATAAAAGTGATTTTGAGGGCAATATTGTAACCGAATATGAGGCAAGATTTTCCTCCCTTGGTTTTCCTATTTACAGGCTTGAGGCATATCTGAAATGAAAATTTTAATAGTATCTTTAGCCTCTCAGTACATACACTCCACCCTTGCACCCTGGTACCTTTATTATAGTGCTAAAAAGGGGGTAGAGGGAGATGCCGAGGTAGAGGTTTTTGAGGGCACCGTAAATGAAGATGAACAGGTGCTTTTAGATAAAATAAAGTTAAAAAACGCCAATATTATTGCCTTTTCTTGTTACATTTGGAATATTGAAAGGGTTAAAGCCTTAGCCAAAGAGTTAAGAAAAAAAGACGTTAAAATTCTTTTGGGAGGGCCTGAGGTTTCCTACAATCCAAAGGAGCTTTTGAAAGAAAATTACATCGACTACATTATCTCCGGCGAGGGCGAGGAGCCCTTTGTTGATTTTATAAATGCGATTTTAAAGGGCAGAACTTTAGAGGGTATTTCCGGACTTTGCTTTAAAAAAGAGGGTGAGATTTTTGTGAATCCGCCCCATTGTACCTCCGCCATCCCCGCCAGTCCCTATAAAGAGGAGTTTTTATCTGCCTTAAAGGGCAGAATAGCCTATATTGAAACTAGTAGAGGTTGCCCTTTTTCTTGTGCTTTTTGCCTTTCGGGCAGACTTGGCGGCGTGAGATTTTTTCCCATTGACAGGGCTAAGGATGACATTTTAATCCTTGCAAATTCGGGCAGCAAAATAATAAAATTTGTAGATCGCACCTTTAACGCAAATAAAAAAAGAGCATATGAGCTTTGGCAGTTTATTATAGAAAATTACGGTACAAAAATTCCCAAAGAGGTATGCTTCCATTTTGAAATTGCGGGGGATCTTTTAGGGGAAGAGGATTTTCGGCTTCTTGAAAAATCTCCTAAAGGGCTAATTCAGTTTGAAATTGGTATTCAAAGCTTTAATGAAAAAACCTTAGCCGCAATAAATCGCAAAACCAACACCAAGCTTCTTAAAAACAATATTGAAAAGCTTTGCAAAATGAGAAATATTCATATTCACATCGACCTTATTGCAGGGCTTCCCTTTGAGGATTACAAAACCTTCAAAGAGGGCTTTAATCTGGCTTTTTCTCTTGGTGCGGATATGTTGCAGCTAGGCTTTTTGAAACTGCTTTACGGAGCGGATATGCGTGAGAAATCCGAAAAATACCCTTGCGAGTTTAGTGAAAATCCCCCTTATGAGGTGATTTCAACCCCATTCATCACAAAAGAAGAACTTAAAAATCTTCATTTTACCGAAACCGCTTTGGATAGATTTGTAGGCAGCGGTCGATTTCCACGCACAAACCACCTTGTTTTTGGCGTTCAAAAACGAAATCCCTTTGATACCTTAACCGAGCTTGGCATCTTTACGGGGTGCGAAAGCATCCCTCTTAACGAGTATGTGAATAGGCTGTATCACTTTTTCGGTGAGGATAAGGGTGCCCTTCGCGATGCACTTATATCAGATATCGCTACCTCGGTTAAAAATCCGGCTTTGCCAAGTGCACTTATTATTCCCGATAAAAATTTAAGGGAATTTAAAAAGAGTCTGGAGGAAAATCCCGAAACACGCAGAAAAAAAGGGGTAATGCGAAACGTATTTTGGCTCTACGGCGAAAACTGCGGTGCATATGTGGACTATGATAAAAAGGTAGAGGGTAAATATATTCTTAATAAAATAATTGATGTCCAAAATGAAAATTTGTAATATTAAAGGGAACGGTCTCGACCGTTCCCTGATATTATCAAAAAATCCAATTCGCATTATACGTTGTGCCTTTTAAGAGGACAGTTTGGTGTTAAATTTCAAAGAAGCTTTCCTCTACCGCATCGCAGATTGCGTGATAAACGGGCAAATGGAGTTCTTGAATTTGGTAGGTTTCGGTGGCGGGCACCTTAATGCAGATGTGGGAATTGCTTTCAAGGGTGCTGTGTCTTTCGCCTGTCATACCAATAACGGTTACGCCCAAGGCTTTTGCTATTCTGGCGGCGTGGTTTACGTTTTTGGCATTTCCCGAAGTGCTTAAACCTATAAGAACGTCACCCTTTTTACCAAGGCCAAAAACCTGTTGTGCAAATATGTATTCAGGGTTAACGTCGTTGCAAAAGGCAGTTAAAAGAGCCTGAGATTCGCAAAGGTTTACTGCGGGGAGTCCGCATTGCAAATTTGCAAGAAGCTCATCATCTACCAAGGGGTTTTCTGCCTTTAAGGCTTCGGCCTGCTCAGATTTTACAGGTCTTTTCTTCATAAAGCCCTTCATAAGCTCGCCAACAATGTGGGTGCAGTCGGCGGCGCTGCCACCATTTCCG
This sequence comes from Acutalibacteraceae bacterium, assembly GCA_045534095.1. Classification (GTDB taxonomy): domain Bacteria; phylum Bacillota; class Clostridia; order Oscillospirales; family Acutalibacteraceae; genus UMGS1279. Next base: position 2,465 of record JAZSJA010000013.1, read on the forward strand.
CAAAGAAGTACCTTTCCGCCATTTTTGTAGCAGTCAATAATTTTGTTAATTGCAGCTTCAACCTCATTAGCACAACAACTGAGCTGTGGATATTTTTCGGTAAGTAAGTCTACACGCTTGTTCATTAGTTTTTACCATCCTTTCTAAGTCCGTAAACGCCAACGGTAAGTGCGGCGTAATCACCAATTCCTTCCAAAAGCTTTGCGGGTAAAACCTCGCAGCAGCTCCAAGAGACAGCAAGAGCCTCTTTTTCGATTATCTCCTTGCAGGATTCCCAAAGTCCCGCTCTTGAACGGGTGAAAATACTGCCGATAACTATTTTTTCAGGATTTAAAAGGTCTATTAAAATGGAAAGACCTCTGCCCAGATATTCACCGCAAAGTCTGTAAACCTCTATTGCGGTGGGGTCGCCGTGTTGCTCGGCGGCTATGGCAATGGTTTTTGCCGAAATGCCTTCGGGAGCGGTATCGGGGTTAAAGTATAGGGGAGTTTCCCCTCTTTGGTATGCCGCAAGGCCTAGGGTGTAGCCAAGCTGAGCAATACCGCCGCCACTGCAAAAGCCCTCAAAGGAACCAAATTTACCAAAACCAACGGGGCCGTTTTCGCTTAGCCTTACGTGGCCAACCTCACCGGCGTTGCCGTTTGTACCCTCGTAAAGCTTGCCATCTAAAATAAGTCCAGCACCAAGACCGGTACCAAAGGTTAAAAACACCATATTGTTACATTCTTCACCCGCACCGTAAATCCACTCGGCAAGGGCACAGGCATTTGCATCGTTTTGAAGATAGGCGGGAATATTATAACGCTCCTTAAAAAGCTTTGTGATTTCCACCCCGTGAAGATTAGGTAAATTTGGGGGACAAAGGATGGTACCTGTGTTTGAATCAAGGGGGCCACCGCAAGAAATACCAATTACGTCTGCACCGTATTTGGGAATGAATTCATCTAAGATTTCATAAAACTGCTCCATCATTTGGTCGGAAGTTTTAGAAATATCGGTAGCAAAACCTTTTTTATCAAGTATTTCAAGATTATTGCCTTCGGCTGTGCCGGCGGTTACTGCACATTTTGTTCCGCCTACGTCAATTCCTATAAGTTTTAACATATTTATTCCTCGCTTTGCTCAGTAATATTTTCGGTAAGAAGTTCAATAAAGGCATCACAGTAGTATTTTGGATTTTTAATTATGCGTTCCCTTAAAGAGTTTGCTTGTGCCATATTTGGTAGCATAATGCTAAAAGAAAGTAGAGTTTCATCTCCGCCTATTACCTTGCAGGTAAGCAAAAATCCGTTTTTTTCCTCGGTGATTTCTATGTTGGTATCACGTTCGGATTTGTAGCGGGCGAGCATTTTTACAACCGCGTTGTAAATTTTTTCTCTAAGAACTATGGAAACACTTTCTTTAAGGGTGTTGGAAAGGGATTCTCCCTTGGCGGCGATAATCATCATATCCTTACCCTTGGTGCTTTGGGTTATATACCCCTCTTTTTCCAGCTCGTAAATCGCAGTTTGGGTATCAAAATAGTTTGCGATTCCCTCGTAGTGAAAAAGCTGAGCGGTTTCGGTAATGGGAACAGGTTCTTTAATAGTTGCGAGAAGATAACATATAATTACCTTTAAGTCACCGCCGAAAAACATATCCTCGGGTATAAGCTTGTTAAAATTATTTTCCTTTGACATATTTATCTCCTAAAATTAAAAGTTTACGGTTTTTATGGTGGGGGTTGAATCGGTGCCTAAAAGCATTTCGGCCCTTTCAAGACTGCACCCGCAAATAGTGAAAAGAGGCTTCAGTTGAGCGGTTATGAGGGGAAGAGGATCAGCGGTACTGCCCGCCGTAATAACTAGCGTAACCTTTCTTTTGCCCTCAATTGGCGGCCGCTTGTTTTTGAAAAATCTGGCATTATAGAACTGTTGAAAACGATCTATAAGGGATTTCATTGGAGCGGGGAAGCTTCCGTTGTAAAGGGGAAATGCAAAAACTACCCTGTCCGCTTTTTTAAGGTTTTCAAAAAAATCCTCTAAATCATTAAATTTGCAACCATCGGCAGTTTTACAAAATCCACACCCATCGCAAGGGTGGGGGGCGGAATCAAAGCAACTGTAAAAGTAGTTATCTTTTAGCGAGTCACCCTCAACCTTTTTAAGTAACTGCATGGTAAATGAGTTTTTGTTAGGTGAACCGTATATAATAAGAGTTTTCATATAACCATCCATTTATTTTTTTATAGTATTCATTATACTATTGGATAAATAAAACTTCAAGAGTCAAGTTGTAATTTTAAAAAATTTCAAAATTGTTAATACAAATAAATATTGACTTTAAAAAAATAAAATTGTATAATGTAATTGTAATATTGTAAATTAGGGATTTTGTATTTCAAGAAAGGATATAGATAAATGAAAAAGTTATTGTCAATTTTGTTAGTTTTGGTGCTTTGCCTTAGCGTTTTTCCTCTTTCTGTCCTTGCGGCCGATGAGGATATAGTTGTTTCTGTTAAGGGTGGAACTGTAAAGCAGGGCGGAACCATTGTTGTTCCCATTTCTCTGGATGTTAATAAAGGCTTCACCACTCTTGGTCTTAAAGTTCATTATGATTCAAGCGTTCTTGAAATTGTTTGCCCAAATCATATAGATGGCAAAAACTGTTCACCTTCTGTAGAGAAAACCAAATTTGCAGGTGGTGGCGGTGACAACGGACTTAAAAGTCAGTATCACACCGTAAACCCCTACGTTATTCAGTGGGCATACACCACAGTAAATAATACCATTACACAAAATATAAACCAGACGGGAGATCTTGCTAAAATCACTTTTAAGGTAAAAAGCGGTGTTAAAATCGGCACCGAAACCACCATAAGAGTTGAGCCCGATCAGGCAACCTCTTGCACAGGTGCTCGCAGAACACGTAAAGGCGATAGTGCTGTAGTTAGAGTAGTTTGTGTAAATCATACCTATGATAACACTTGCGATACCACTTGTAATGAGTGCAGTGCCACAAGAGCAGTATCCCACAATCGTGTTATTACCATAACCCCCGCTACCACCGCTGCAGACGGTAAGGCAGTTAAAAAATGCACCATATGCGGTAGTATCTCAAGCCAAAGAGAGATTAAAAAGATTAAGTCCGTTACCCTTTCAACATCCACATACACTTACAATGGTAAGGTGAGAACCCCATCTGTAACTGTTAAGGACAGTGCAGGCAAGGTTGTTGACCCCAAATTCTATACTGTACTCTATGCAAAGGGCAGAATAAACGCAGGCACATATAAGGTAACAGTTACCTTTAAGGGTGATTATTCAGGCTCAAAAACAGTTAGCTTTAAAATTAACCCCATAAGCGGTGCTAAAGCCAAGATAAACCTTTCAACAAGCACCTATTTATATAACGGCAAGGCAAGAAAACCGGGCGTAACCGTTACAACTCCAAGCGGAACAGTAATTCCCGCAAGCAACTACACTGTAACCTATGCAAAGGGCAGAACAAACGTTGGTACCTACAAGGTAACAGTTACCTTTAAGGGTAACTATACCGGCTCAAAAACGGTTAGCTTTACCATTGTGCCACCCAAAACAACAGTTTCGCTTGTTGCGGGTAAAAAGGCAATTACCGTTAATATTGCAAAGAAATCTACACAGGTAACAGGTTACCAGATTCAGTATGCAACCAACAAGAGCTTTACAAAAGCGGCTCAAAAAACAATTGGTAGCTACAAAACCACCAAGTACACGCTAAAGAGCCTTGCTGCTAAAAAGACCTACTACGTAAGAGTAAGAACCTACAAAACAGTAAGCGGCAAACACTATTATTCCAGTTGGTCTACAGCAAAAGCAGTTAAAACTAAATAGTTAAAAAGCAGTATTAAAGGCGGAGCAATGGCTCCGCCTTTTTTGTGCTTAGCCAGAGCATTTAAACTTGAACCAGGTTTTGAATGCTCCGGCTAAGCAAAACTAAGATAGACTTGTGTTTTATATGCTTCTTAAATAAATAATGGCTTCGTCGGCAAGAAAATCCATCTCTGCCATAACTTTATCGGGGTCGCCGCCTTTTTTAGCAAGCTCCATAACCTTAAACTTAAAGCTTTCGTTTTTGCCTAGTGCCAAGGTTTTAAGTCCCGCTGCCGCATCGTCATCTACAACGTTTATTTTAGAAATAACCTCGGCGGTAACACGCGTTACTTTACCTATGATTTTTGCGCCGTGGTCACGAAGGAGATCGGTAATGAGTGCGGGGTCGGTCAGGGGGATTTTTGAGGTAAAGGCATCATCAGGTGCGTCGGGGGTGGCGAGGGTAGGGGCAAAGGGTTCTTCGTCTTTTCCATCGGGTTCATTTGCAGGGGCATCTTCTAAAATCGATTCTTCGGCTATAACCGGTTCTGTAGACGAGTCCTCAAAGGCTGTGTCCTCAAGAATTTCATTCTCAATATCAGGCTCGGTGGCAGAAAAATCTTCGGCTATGGTTTCTGCCATCACAGGTTCTTCGGCAACGGGCTCCTCGGTAGGAATTTCGTCTGCATTGGGAGAAGAATTATCAATATTATCTGAAATATTTTCCTCAAATACAGGTGCCTTATTATATGTAGGAGTTTCGGGAATGATGGCGGTTTTTGCCTCTTCCTTTGCCGCCTCCAGTTCCTTATTAAGCTGAGCAATTTGCTTCTCATATTCGGCTTTTATGGTTTCGATTTGACCGTTTAATTTTTCTATTTCGTTATTGGTGGCAATTAAACCGTTTTTAAGTTGTTGATTTTCGGCCGTCAGTTCAGATGCCTTTTGCTCACTTTCATCCAAGCGGATATTTAGTATTTCGGATTCTTTTGCCCTGCGTTCAAGTTCGGCAAAAAGCGAGGAATTTTGAAGTGATAACTGTTTTTTATTCATAAAATACCTCCATCAGTATTACGTTATTAAATATCTATGACTCATTTTACCACAATATGTAGTGTAAATCAATAATTTTTATTGTTTTTATTACAAATATGTGTTATTATATAAAATAATAACTTTAATTTTTAAGAGGTATTTTTATGGAAATTATGGGACTGCAAAAATTAACCCTTTTGGATTTTCCGGGTAGAATGGCTTGTACAGTTTTTACGGGCGGATGCAATTTCCGTTGCCCTTTTTGCCACAACGCATCGCTTGTTATTGGGCCCGAGTACGTCCCCCTTATGACGGAGGATGAATTTTTTGAGTTTTTAAATAAACGTTTTGGGGTTTTGGATGGCGTTTGTGTTACGGGCGGTGAGCCTACTCTACAACCCGATTTAGAAGAGTTTTTAACAAAAATCAAGAAAATTGGCTACTCTGTAAAGCTTGATACCAATGGCTTTTTGCCCGATAAGCTTATAGACCTTGTAAACAAAGGCCTTGTGGATTATGTGGCTATGGATATTAAAAGCTCCCCCTCGGGATACGGCAGAGCAACGGGTATTCGCAATTTTAATATGGCGCCAATTAACCGCAGTATTGAATTTTTGAAAAGCGGTAAGGTGGATTTTGAGTTCCGTACCACCGTTGTCAGGGAGCTTCATTCAGAGCAAGAAATACTAGATATAGGGGATTTGATTGCCGGTGACCACAAATACTACCTACAAGGTTTTGAGGATTCAGGCAACCTGATTAACGACGGATTGCACGGATATAGCGAAAATGAGATGAAATCTTTGTTGAATTTGCTCAAAAATCGCCTTCCAAATGCCCAGATTCGAGGTTTGTGAAAATAATTGGTACACAATATCTAGTGTTAAGTTGAAAAATTTTTTACAATATTTTGTATTTTCCTATTGACAAACGACACAATATATAATATACTTGTATACGCACCCGAAAATGGAAAAAGAAAAAATTAGGGAAAAAAGAAAGGAGAAAATTTATGTATACCGTACTTAAAAGAGACGGAAAGGTTGTAGATTTTAATCTAAACAAAATTTCCGAAGCAATTACCATGGCTTTTGAAGCACAAGAAAAAGAGTTTAACCCCAATATTATTGATTTTTTAGCACTTAAAGTTACCGCTGATTTTGAACCCAAAATCAAAGAGCATCGCATTGCCGTTGAGGATATTCAAGATAGCGTTGAGTCTGTTTTGGTTCAGGCAGGTTATGCCGACGTAGCAAAGGCATATATTCTTTATCGTCGTCAAAGAGAAAAACTCCGTAACATTAAATCTACCATTGTTGATTACAAACAGATTGTTGATGATTACGTTAAGGTTAACGACTGGCGTGTTAAAGAAAACTCTACCGTTACCTATTCTGTAGGTGGCCTTATTCTTAATAACTCCGGCGCTATTACCGCTAACTATTGGCTTAGCGAAATCTACGATGATGATATTGCAAATGCACACCGCAATGCAGATATTCATATTCACGATTTATCAATGCTTACCGGTTACTGTGCAGGTTGGTCACTTAAACAGCTTATTCAAGAGGGTCTTGGCGGCGTTACAGGTAAAATCACCTCTGCCCCTGCAAAACATCTTGCAACCCTTTGTAACCAAATGGTAAACTTCCTTGGTATTATGCAAAATGAGTGGGCAGGCGCACAGGCATTCTCCTCTTTTGATACCTATCTTGCACCCTTTGTCAAGGCAGATAACCTTGATTATGATCAGGTTAAAAAGTGCATTGAATCCTTTGTTTACGGCGTAAATACTCCTTCACGTTGGGGTACACAGGCTCCTTTCTCTAACATCACTTTAGACTGGACCGTTCCTAACGATTTGGCAGAGCTTAACGCAATTGTAGGCGGTAAGGAAATGCCCTTTAAATATAAAGATTGTAAGAAAGAAATGGATATGGTTAACAAAGCCTTTATCGAGATTATGATTGAAGGCGACGCTAACGGACGTGGATTCCAGTATCCTATCCCAACCTATTCCATCACCGCTGATTTTGATTGGTCCGAAACCGAGAACAACAAGCTTCTTTTCGAGATGACCTCTAAATACGGTACTCCTTACTTCTCAAATTATATCAACAGCGATATGGAGCCCAGCGACGTTCGTAGTATGTGCTGCAGACTTCGTTTGGATCTTCGTGAACTCAGAAAGAAATCAGGCGGCTTCTTCGGTAGCGGTGAAAGCACCGGTTCTGTTGGTGTTGTTACCATCAATATGCCTAGAATCGCATATCTTTCCAACACCCCTGAGGAGTTCTATCAAAGACTTGACCATATGATGGATATTTCTGCTCGTTCACTTAAAATCAAGAGAAAGGTTATCACCAATCTTTTGGAAGAGGGTCTTTATCCCTACACCAAGCGTTATCTTGGTAGCTTTGATAACCACTTCTCAACCATCGGTCTTGTTGGTATGAACGAGGTTGGTCTTAACGCAAAATGGCTTAAAGCCGATATGACAAGTGAAGCAACTCAAGAATTCACTAAAGAGGTTCTTAACCATATGAGAGAACGTCTTTCTGACTATCAGGAAGAATACGGCGATCTCTACAACCTTGAGGCAACTCCTGCTGAGTCTACAAGTTACCGTCTTGCAAAGCATGACCTCAAGCACTATGCAGATATTGTTACTGCTGCTGATTTAACCAAGGGCGAGTCACCCTACTATACCAACTCTTCACATCTCCCCGTTGGCTATACTGATGATATTTTCGCAGCTTTGGATATTCAAGATGAGCTTCAAACCCTTTATACCTCGGGTACTGTTTTCCATGCATTCCTTGGTGAAAAACTCCCCGATTGGAAGGCCGCTGCAAATCTTATCCGCAAGATTGCTGAAAACTATAAGCTTCCTTATTATACCCTTTCTCCCACATACTCAGTATGTAAGAGCCACGGCTACATTCAAGGCGAGGTTTATAACTGCCCTGAGTGTGGTGAGAAAACTGAGGTTTATAGCCGTATTACCGGTTACTATCGTCCTGTTCAGAACTGGAATGATGGTAAATCTCAAGAATATAAGCACAGACAGGTTTATACTCCCGCTAAGTTTGGTAAGGAGTTAGTTTCCAGAAAAAATGCTCCTGCAGTAGCAGAAGCAGAAACTTGCACTACTTGTGAGGATAAGGTATTGCTCTTCGCAACCACTACCTGCCCCAACTGCAAAATGGCAGAAAAATTCTTAGATAAAGCAGGCATCACTTTTGAGAAGATTTACGCAGACCAAAATCCCGCACTTGCTGAGCAGTATGATATTCATCAAGCTCCCACACTTGTGGTAAACGGCGAGAAAATTGTAAATCTTTCCAACATCAAAGCATTTATCGAGCAGACCGAAACTGTAAAATAATAAAAGATAAAATCATCCGTATCAAGCAATTGGTACGGATGATTTTTTGTTGTTGCAATATTTGTAAAAATTTGTTATAATGTTTTTGGCTTTGGTTTACTAAGGCTAAGGCTACCAAACGGTAGGCGGTTAGCTCTCCTATATGGAGGGTGCTTTTTCCCTCCGGAAAGGAGGGCGATAGCAATGGTTACATATACTGATTTAATTCAAATCGGCATTTTAATTATTGGCGCAATCGGTCTGTTTTTACAGATAAAAAAGAAATAACCGCCCAAGCGACCAAACTTAGCGGTTAAATTCTTAATCACAAATTTGCGAGCTAACCGTCTTCCGGTAGCCTTTCTGTGTAATTATTCTATCACAGAACATAAAAAAAGTCAATACTTTAGTTTTTAGGAGAATGAAATATGTATGATATTATTGTTGTAGGTGCGGGTCCTGCGGGACTTACCGCCGCACTTTATGGCTGCCGAGCAGATAAATCGGTGCTTGTAATTGAAAAAGAGACTTTTGGGGGTCAGATTACATACTCCCCCAGGGTGGAAAATTATCCCGGTTTTAACGTTATGAGCGGTAATGAATTTGCCGAAAAACTTATAGATCAGGTTACCGAACAGGGTGCCGAAATTGAGATGGATACCGTTACTTCCATAGAGGGCGAAGCAGGTGATTTCACCGTTCACGGTCAGTCAGCAGATTATAAGGGAAAGACCGTTATTATCGCCGCAGGCTCTAAGCATCGTCAGTTAGGGCTTCCAAAGGAAAACCAGCTTATTGGCGAGGGTGTTTCTTACTGTGCCGTTTGTGATGGCGCGTTTTATAAAGATAAAACCGTAGCCGTTATTGGTGGCGGTAACACCGCACTTCAAGAGGCTATTGCACTCAGCGAGGGCTGTACCCACGTTTACCTTGTGCAAAATCTTGACTTTTTAACAGGCGAGGAAAGACTCCAAAGAGATATTGAGAAAAAAGATAACATCACCGTTATTTTGGGTAAGGTTGTTAAGGAGCTTCTTGGAGACAAATCTATGACAGGTATTGTTATTACCGACAATAATGGCAACGCCGAAACCCTTGATGTGGACGGCATTTTTGTTGCTATTGGTCAAAAGCCCGAAAACGAGCCCTTTAAGGATGTGCTCACATTAGATGACTGGGGATATATAGTATCGGGTGAGGACTGTCTACCCGACGGTGCAAAAAAAGGCATCTTTGTTGCGGGGGATTGCCGTACCAAAAAAATTCGTCAGGTTACTACCGCAACAGGGGACGGCGCAGTTTCCGCCCTTGCCGCCTGCCGACTTATTGATGAAATGAAATAATCTGTATAAAAATAGGGAACAATCGGTACTTGATAGGCAGATTGTTCCCTATAATAAATTTTAGCTCAAAAGGAATTGATTTTATGATATATACCGTTACCTTTAATCCCGCCATTGATTACGTAATGCGTGTGGGGGAGATAACCTTTGGTAAAACCAATCGCAGTATGGCAGAAGAAATACATTTTGGTGGCAAGGGTATAAACGTATCGGCAGTTCTGAGTAATTTGGGACTTAGGACAACCGCTCTCGGCTTTACGGCGGGTTTTACGGGGGAGGCTTTGAAAAAAGCGGTGGGCGAAATGGGCGTAAATGCCGATTTTATTCGTCTTAAATCAGGCAACACCCGTATAAACGTTAAGCTTAAAGGGAATACCGAAACCGAAATAAATGCCGCAGGCCCCGGTATCGAAAAGGATGAGTTAAATAATCTTTTTGAAAAAATTAACGGCTTAAAATCGGGCGATACTCTTGTGCTTGCAGGCAGTATACCGCCCTCAATTCCAAAGGATATTTATGAGCAGATTGCCCAAACACTTGAAAACAAGGGCGTACGCTTGGTGGTGGATGCTACGGGGGATTTGCTTTTAAAGGTGCTTAAATATAAGCCGTTTTTAATTAAACCTAATCGTCAGGAGCTTGAGGAAATTATAAATAAAGAAATTAAATCCGAGGGAGAAATTATTTCTGCCGCCGGGCTTTTAAAGGAGAAAGGAGCTTTGAACGTTCTTGTTTCCCTTGGGTCTGAGGGTGCGATTTTACTTGCCGAGGATGGCAATGTTTATAAGCAGTCAGCGTTTAAGGTTAAAGCAATAAATACGGTAGGCTCAGGAGATTCTATGATAGCGGGCTTCTTGGCGGGGATTGACAGGGGCTATGAGGTTGCCCTTAAACTTGGTGCCGCCGCAGGTGCCGCTACCGCATCCCTTTCAGGCCTTGCAACAAAGGAAAAAATAGAAGAAATATTAAAG
>JAZSJA010000061.1:0-14171 GCA_045534095.1 Acutalibacteraceae bacterium
TCACTTAGAGCGTCTTTCAGATGCCCTTGGTGGCAAGGTTCAACTCTACGCAAAGCGGGAGGATCTGAACCACTCAGGTGCACACAAGCTCAACCACTGTATGGGCGAGGCACTTCTTGCAAAATATATGGGTAAGAAAAAGGTTATTGCCGAAACGGGCGCAGGTCAGCATGGTGTTGCTCTTGCTACCGCTGCTGCATATTTTGGTCTTGAGTGCAATATTTATATGGGCACAGTTGATATTGCAAAACAGGCTCCCAACGTTGCAAGAATGAAGATTCTTGGTGCAAAAGTTGTTGAGGTTACACACGGACTTCAAACCTTAAAAGAGGCAGTTGACGCTGCTTTTGATGCTTACAGCAAGGAATACAAGGATTCTATTTACTGCATTGGTTCTGTTTTAGGACCTCACCCCTTCCCAATGATGGTACGTGATTTCCAAAGCGTTGTAGGTATTGAGGCAAGGGAGCAGTTTATTGAAATGACAGGCCATCTTCCCTCATCTATTGTTGCTTGTGTTGGTGGCGGCTCCAATGCGGCAGGTCTTTTTGCAGGATTTTTAAATGATCCTGTTGACATTTACGGTATTGGGCCCCTTGGCAGAGGACCCAAAATGGGTGATCATGCTGCGAGCCTTAAATACGGCACTGAGGGCATTATGCACGGATTTAACAGTATTATGCTTAAAGATGAAAACGGCGAGCCTGCCCCCGTTTACTCGGTTGCAAGCGGTCTTGACTACCCCTCATCAGGTCCTGAGCACGCATTCTTACAGGAAATCGGTCGTGTTAAGTACGACGTTGTTGATGATGAAGAAACCATTGATGCTTTCTTCAAGCTCTCTCGTTTAGAGGGTATTATTCCTGCTATAGAAAGTTCTCACGCTGTTGCTTATGGTATGAAGCTTGCGAAGACTATGGATCACGGTTCAATACTTATTAACCTTTCCGGTCGTGGTGACAAGGATATGGATTATATCATTGAAAATTACGGCATCCGCTAGAAACGTGTGACGTTTCATCCAATTACGAATAAATTTTATGCAACGCAAAAGCCACGTTCCGCGTCCACATCAAAAGTTTGTATAAGGCAATTTTGACGTGTGACGTTCCATCCAATTTTTTCATTATAAATCAATAAAATAGTTAAAAAGCACAAACGGTGAAAGTTTTGAAATTTTCTCTGTTTGTGCTTTTGGTATTGCAAAGATTGTATAAAAGTATTATAATTAATATAACAACGTATAAAAAAGGAATGATTTTTGTAATGATGTATGAAAAAATAGTTCAAATTGTTGATGATATAACTCCAAACATGATAGCTATACGCAGAGATTTTCATAAACATGCCGAAGTGGGTTGGACCGAAATGCGCACCGCATCTATCATTGCCCGAAACCTTTCCGACCTTGGTTATGAGGTGTTAATCGGTAAAGAAGTTTGTGATGCCGATTCACGTGTCAATCTACCCTCTGAAGAAGAATTGGAAGCAGCCTATGAACGTGCTGTGTCGCAGGGCGCCGACCCCGAATTTGTCAAAGCTACAAAAGGCGGTTTTACAGGTGTTGTGGGTATTCTTCGCTGTGGCGAAGGTCCTACCGTAGCCCTTCGTTTTGATATTGACGCATTATACATAACTGAGTCTAAAAAAGATACCCATTTTCCTAATAAGGAAGGTTTTGCATCGGTTAACGAGGGTCAAATGCATGCTTGCGGTCACGATTGCCACGCAGCATCAGGTCTTGGTGTTGCCAAAGTACTAATGCAGATTAAAGATGAATTAAAAGGCACCGTAAAACTTATTTTCCAACCTGCTGAAGAAGGCGGTCAGGGCGGTAAGGCTGTTGCCGAAAGTGGAATTGTAGATGACGTAAACTTTATTTTAGGCGCTCACAATTCCGATTTTGGCGGAAACTTTGATATGTTGCCCGGTATTACAGGCTCTATGGCCGCTCGTAAATGTGACGCCATTTTTAAAGGCAAGTCTGCCCACGCAGGTATTGCTCCTCATCTTGGCAACAATGCTTTGCTTGCCGCCGCTACCGCAGTTCAGAATTTACACGCTATTCCGCGTCACGGCTTGGGTGCAACCCGAATTAACGTTGGAGAACTTGTTGCGGGTACTGCCAAAAACGTAATTGCAGATCACGCTTATATGGGGCTTGATATTCGTGGCGAAACATCTAAGCTTAATGAATATATGGATGAAAAAGCCAAAATAATTGTTGAAGCCGCTGCACAAATGCATGGCTGCACAGTAGAATATATACAAAAGGGCTATTTGCCTTCTGTTGTTTGTGATATTCCATTTGCCGAAAAAATGGCTGAAATTTGCAAAGAGCATTTGGGTTACAGAGTTCACCATTTAGTTTTTAATACCGGTTCAGAAGATTTTTCTTATTTGCTTGACCGAGTTAAGAGCTTAGGCGGTCAGGGAACCCTAATGGGATTCCATAGCAAATTTGCAGCTAATAACCACTCACCCGAATTTGATTTAAATGAAGATTATTTACAAAGAAGTGCAAAAGGCTTTTGCGTAATTGTTTATGAACTTATGAAATAATTGAAAGGAATGATTGAGATGAAATTTGTAGCAGCTGGCGATATGCTCCTTCAACAACGCATTCAGCACAATTATCCCGGTTTTGATGAATTATCATCCTTTATAAAGAATGCCGACGGTAGATTTTTTAATTTGGAGACAACACTCAACCACGAGGGTGAGGCATCTGTTTCTCAGCTTAGTGGAGGTACTTATTTGCGAGTTGACCCCGAAGTACTTGACGATTTAAAACCTTTTGGTTTTAATATGATGTCATTTAACAACAACCACGCCTTAGACTTTTTTTATGATGGTCTTGAGGCTACATTAAATGCGGCAGATGCAAGCGGGCTTGTGCACGCAGGCGTTGGTAGAAATTTAGCCGAGGCATCTGCTCCTAAATATTTAAGCACACCAAGCGGTCGAATTGCTTTAATCAGCGTCAATTTTTCCTATACTCCAGATATGTTAGCGGGGGTGCAAACACCCAGAATAAAGGGTCGCCCAGGCATAAACGGCGTTGGAACCTACAGTTACATAGAGCTACCACAAGAGCAATTAGATTTAGTTGGAAAAATAGCCGATGAGTGTGGCGTTAATGACCCTTGGGTAATTGGCAGAGCTGAGGGATACGCACCCGCCGCCAAAAAGGATGAAGCTCAATTTGGTAATTATGCATTAAAGGTTGGTGACACTCCTCGTGTTGTGCAGAAGTTAAGCGAAAAGGATATGGCACGCATTGAAAAATCTATTTTTGAGGCAAAGCTTCAAGCCGATTACATTATGATTTCGATGCATTCCCATTTAGTTAGCGGAAGAGATAAATCAAACGTGCCTGAATTTTTGCAGGAATTTGCCCACCGCTGTATAGATATGGGGGCTAATGCCATTATAGGCCACGGCCCACATTTATTACAAGCTATTGAAGTTTATAAAGACTGCCCTGTTTTCTATTCATTGGGCGACTTTGCTATGCAGCTTTACAGTGTGCCTTTTGCTCCGGAAGAATTTTTCTCAAAATATGGTTTGAGTGCCTCAACTGATACCGTTCATGGGCTACTTAAAAAACGCTCCAAGGATTTCACAATTGGACTAATGGAAGATTGGAAAATGTGCCGCACAGTTATGCCATGTTGGGAAACCGAGGGCACAAAGCTAAAAAAATTAACCTTAGTGCCTGTGGAATTGCCAATGGATGGCATTAAAGCAGAGTGGGGGCTACCCCGTTTTAGTAAGGACCCAAGAATTTTAGAAATGCTTAATAATCTCTGTCCGGCCTACGGTGTAAATCTGGAGCTTAACGAGGACGGCACTATTGAGTGTAAATGGTAACCGGATATAAAGTGAATATATAAAAACTTATTTTAAATAAAACACCTTGAATTGAAAAAAATGGACGCGGAGCATAAATAACTCCACGTCCATAAATTTATTTGTAATAAAAGCACCTAGTGTTTAGTGTCTGTTTTTAAAGCCGGGACGGCCGCCTTTGCGGGGACGATCCTCTTCGCCGTTATCTTCGGGGGTAAGACCCTCAATTTCAATAAGAGCATCACGACGGCTGAGGTTGATTCTGCCTTGATCGTCAATCTCAGTAACCTTAACGATTACTTCGTCACCAACGGTAACGCAGTCCTCAACCTTCTCAACACGCTTAACGTCAAGCTTGCTGATGTGAACAAGACCTTCTTTACCTGGAGCAATTTCAACAAAAGCACCGAAGTTCATAAGGCGGGTAACTTTACCCTTGTAAACTGCACCAACCTCGGGATCAAGAGCGATTGTTTCAACAATCATAAGTGCACGTTTTGCAAGGTCGCCATCAACTGCGGAGATAAATACGTTACCGTCATCATCAATGTCGATTTTGCACTGGCAGTCGGCTTGGATTTTTTGAATAACCTTACCGCCGGAACCAATAACCTCACGAATTTTGTCGGGATGGATTTTGGTGGTAAGCATTTTGGGAGCGTATTTAGAAACCTCTGCTCTTGCTTCGGGAATACATTTAAGCATAACCTCGTCAAGAATAAAGAGTCTTGCTTTGTAGGTTTTCTCTAAAGCCTCTTTAATAATTTCAGGAGTAAGACCATGGATTTTAAGGTCCATCTGAATAGCGGTGATACCCTTGTGAGTACCTGCTACCTTAAAGTCCATATCGCCAAAGAAGTCCTCAAGGCCTTGGATATCAACCATAGTCATAAAGCGGTCACCCTCGGTGATAAGACCGCAGGAGATACCTGCAACAGGAGCCTTAATGGGAACACCTGCATCCATAAGTGCAAGGGTAGAGCCACAAATAGAGCCCTGAGAGGTGGAACCATTAGAGGAAAGAATCTCAGAAACAAGGCGGATTGCGTAGGGGAACTCCTCCTCGCTGGGGATTACGGGTAAAAGTGCACGCTCTGCTAAAGCACCGTGACCAATCTCACGACGACCGGGGCCACGTGAAGGTCTGGTTTCGCCAACGGAGTAGGAAGGCATATTGTAGTGGTGCATATAGCGTTTGGATTCTTCGCTGTCAATACCATCTAAAAGCTGAGCGTCGCGAACGGGGCCTAAGGTTGCAATGGTGAGAACCTGTGTCTGACCTCTTGCGAAAAGACCTGAACCGTGAACACGAGGGAGAAGTCCAACCTCAGAAGAAAGAGGACGGATTTCATCAATGCCACGACCATCAACACGTTTGCCATCGTCTAAGAGCCAACGGCGAACAACGTATTTTTGGAGCTTGTACATACACTCGTCAATCTTCATCTCCATTTCGGGATAAAGCTCGTCGAATTTTGCATGAACTGCATCATAAACGGGGAGCAAACGCTCGTCGCGAACGTTTTTATCATCGGTATCAAGGGCTGCACGAACATCCTCAATAGCGAATTCTTTAATAGCCTCAAACATTGCGGGATCGGGATCAGAGGTTTCAAAGGTGAATTTCTCTTTGCCGATTTCTGCCTGAATGCCTTTAATGAACTCTACGATTTTTTGGTTTTCGGCATGACCTTTCATTATACCATCAAACATAACGTCGTTGGGAATTTCGTTAGCGCCTGCCTCAATCATAGCAACTAAATCTGCGGTAGAAGCAACGGTTACCTGCATTTCAGAAACCTTTTGTTGCTCAGCGTTGGGGTTAAGAATAATCTCGCCATCCACAAAGCCAACGGAAACACCGCTGATAGGACCTTCCCAAGGAATATCGGAGATAGAAAGTGCAATTGATGCACCAATCATACCAACGATTTCGGGAGAACAGTCAGGGTCAACCGACATAACGGTACAAACGATGGAAACGTCGTTACGCATATCCTTGGGGAATAAGGGGCGAACGGGACGGTCTATTACGCGGGAAGCAAGAATTGCTTTATCGGTGGGTTTACCCTCACGGCGAGTAAAGGAGCCGGGGATTCTACCAACGGAATAAAGTTTTTCTTCGAAATCTACTGAAAGGGGTAAAAAGTCAATACCGTCACGGGGCTTTGCCGATGCGGTAGCGGCGCAGAAAACTGCGGTTTCGCCGTAGCGAACAAGGCAGGAGCCGTTAGCGAGCTGAGCCATTTTACCAACTTCAACGCTAAGGGTACGGCCTGCGAATTCGGTGCTGTAAACCTTAAAATTTTCGTACATTTTTGTTTTCCTCCAATTTGATTTTTTGTTTTTTCAGCTGAAGGATTAGCAATAAATTCACGGTTTAAAAGGGTTAAAACCTAGGTTTTAAGCCGTCAATTTACCGCTAATACCCTTCGCTGGTTTAAACTTTTTTGTTTGTTTTTTGCCGTAAAATAACAAATAGACAGACCGAACAATAATACTGTCGGTCTGTCAGTTTGTAACTACTTACGGATGTTAAGTCTCTTGATGATGGAGCGGTATCTTTCGATATCGTTCTTCATAAGATATGCAAGAAGATTGCGGCGATGACCAACCATTTTAAGCAAACCGCGACGGCTGTGATGGTCTTTCTTGTGAACCTTCAAGTGCTCGGTAAGCTCATTGATACGGGTGGTAAGAAGAGCAATTTGTACTTCAGGAGAACCGGTATCGCCCTCGTGAGTAGCATACTCTGCCATTACTTGCTGTTTAACTTCTTTAGTCATTTTTGTCACCTCTTATAAATATTTTCCAATTAACCGAGGGCGAGGCTGGTGACCACCGAAAAGCGGCAAACCCCCACTCCCAGAAAACGGAACAGGGTTAGTATAACATAAAATCCTCAAAAAGTAAAGCGTTTTTTGAATTTTTTTAATATTTGGGCAGTTTGTTTATATTAAGGTTGTAAAAACGGCGGGTATTTGGTATTATAAATATGAAAATTATAAAAAGTCGCGAAAGAGGTGATAAAATGCAGATTATTGCACCCCGTTACTATAAAAAATTCAGGTGTATAGCAGGCGAATGCAAGCACAGTTGTTGTGTTGGTTGGGAGATAGATGTTGATACTGATACCCTTGAAATTTACAACAACGTTAAAGGGGAATGGGGCGAAAGATTTAAAAAATTTATATCTTATGATGGGGGAACGCCACATTTTATAACCAATAAAGATGGTCGGTGTGCTTTTTTAAACCAAAACGGACTTTGTGATATTATAACCGCCTTTGGGGAGGACGGGCTTTGCCAAATTTGTTATGACCACCCAAGGTTCAGAAATTTTTATTCAGACAGAGTGGAAATAGGTCTTGGCCTTTGTTGTGAAGCGGCGGCGGATATTATTTTAAATAACAATGAAGAAAATGCTTTGGAAATAATTGAACAGGACGTCTTGGAAGAGACTGTAACCGATGAAGAATCCTCTGTTTTTTTAAAAAGGGAAAGACTTTTTGAGGTTATTCAAAACAATGAGAAGACTTTAATGGATATAATCCTACAACTTAGTGAGGAGTATAGTGTAAGCCCTTTTTCGATTAGTTTATCCCATATGGCGAAAAAATATGTCAGTTTGGAGCGTTTGGATAATATTTGGGATGAATATTTAAGCAAACTTGAGGGTAAGGATTTTACCTTTGAATATGTTCTGAATAAAGCAGAAGAGAAAATCTCAAAGGAAGCCAGAAACCTGCTTTGCTATTTTGTATATCGTTATTTTGCTACTGAGTCAATAAAAGACAATGAACAAGGAGCGGTTAATTTTGCGTTGGAAGCGACCTGCCTATGCAGTGCTGTAGCCTTAGCTTATTATGGAGATTTAACAACTGAAAATCTAAGTGAGGTTTGCAGAATGTTTTCATCAGAAGTGGAGTATTCGGAGGAAAATATCGAAAATCTTTTAAATTCAGATAATTGACTAGACAATAAAAATAAAATATTGTATAATGAAAACTGTAGAAATTTATCATAAGGAGCAAGGATTATGAATAAAGAATTTTTAAAAAATCCACCTAAAAAATATCGTCCCGCACCGTTTTGGTCTTGGAATGAAAAACTTTCACCAAAGGAGACCGCAACCCAGGTAGAACTTATGGAAAAGGCTGGTCTTGGTGGCTTTTTTATGCATGCCAGAGGCGGACTTCAGACTGAGTATATGAAGGATGAATGGTTTGATAACATAAAAGCCGCAATCGACAAAGCGGGTGAAACCGATATGCTTGCATGGGGATATGATGAAAACGGTTGGCCCAGTGGCTTTGGCTGTGGTGCAGTAAACGGTCTTGGTGTGGAATATCAACAAAAATATTTACGTTGTGAGGAAACCGATGCTCCTAAAACTATGGACCGCACTATTACAAATATAGAATGCGAGGGCAAAAATTTACATTTTTATTATGACGTTAACCCATTTTACGTTGACGTAATGGATAAAAAGGTTATTGCCGAATTTTTAAAAAGCACCCACGAAAAATATATTGAAGTGTTAGGTGAAAAGCTTGGCGGTATGATTGGATTTTTTACCGATGAGCCTCAGGTTTCGCGTAACGGTTATCCTTGGTCCTTTATTCTTGATGAGGAATACAAAAAAGCATACGGCGAGTCTTTAATCGATAATTTACCTGCACTTTTTACAGAGGTAGAGGGCTATACCGTTGTTCGTTATAAATATTGGAAGCTTGTTCGCGACCTTTTTACAGCCGCTTTCAATGAGCAGATTTATGCTTGGTGCAAGGAGCACAATCAACTCTATACAGGCCATATGACCTTTGAGGAGGATTTTTGGGGACATATGCAATGTAACGGTAGTGCTATGCCCAACTATGAGTTTATGGATATCCCCGGTATGGATCACCTTGGCAGAATGCTCGCTGAAATCACCACAATTATGCAGGTAACTTCGGCAGCAAATCAGCTTGGCAAAAAGCAAATCCTTTCTGAAACCTTTGCTCTTTGTGGTTGGAACGTAAGTTTTGAGGACCTTCGCTGGATTTATGAATCTCAAATGGTAAGGGGCATTAACTACCTTTGTCAGCATTTGCAAGGCTATAGCCTCCGTGGAATTCGTAAGCGTGATTATCCTGCATCACTTTACCGCCATCAACCATGGTGGAAGGATTATCGTGCCTTTAACGATATGGTTAGCCGTATTGGTATGCTTATTGCCGAGGGTGAGGTTGATTGCAACCTATTGCTTCTTCATAGTGTGGAGAGCGGCTGGCTTGCATATAACGATAACGATCCCAAATCTAAAGAAAAAACTAATGCAAGAAATCATGACCTTGAAGGGGTTATGGAAGTTTTAGAGCAAGCGCAACTTAACTATCACTTTGGTGATAATAAGATTATTGAGCGTCACGGAAGGGTAGAAAACGGGATTTTTAAAATTGGATCCCAAAACTACAAGGTGGTTATCGTTCCTCCTGCAGACTGTTTTGGCAAAGCAACCTTTGATGCTTTAAAAGAGTTTAAAAATCAGGGCGGAAAGGTAATATTTACCGAAAAAATGCCCGAATTTATTGACGGCGAGTTCACCGATGAATGGCAAAAGAATTTTGGCGATTGTCAGTTAGTAGATCGCAAGGATTTACCTGCTTGTGTTCCTGATATTTGTAAAAAAATAAATCTTGATTATGCAAATCATAATGAAAAAACAATTCTTACCCTTGCCAGAGGATTTAAAGATGATAATATGACCATGCATTATCTTGTGAATCCTAACAATGAAAAGATTGAATTCACCGCCACTGTAAAGGGTAAGAGCGGTTGTATATTTAACGCCGAAACAGGCGAAACCGAGCCTCTTTGCTTTGAGAATAAGGGTGATGAGATTGCCTTTAGCGGCTTCTTAGAGAAACGTGGCAGTATGGTTGTTTTTGTTTATGATGATGACAGCCAACAATCCAAAGCGAAAGAAGAGAAAAACCTTATCCCCTTAGACCTTAAAGGTCAGTGGGGAATTGCATCGGCCGATGATAACGCACTTACCTTAGATTACTGTGATTTGTACGTAAATGGCGAGGAAAAGGGTAAGAATATCCCTGTATCAGATGTTCAGGAAATCCTTTGTGCTTACGGCGAAAAGGTTAAAGCGGAAATCGTATTCGGTTTTGAAGCAGAAAGTGTGGATTTTGAAAATTGTAAGCTTTTAATTGAAACTCCCGAAATATTCAACATTTTTGTAAATGGCACTGAGGTAGATAATGTAGATTTAGGATTTTTACACGACCCTGCATTCCGCCTTGTTGATATTCGTAAATTTGTTAAGGCGGGAAATAATGAGATTAAGCTTTATTGTGATTTTGTTCAAAGCGAAGAGGTTTATCAAAATATGAGAAACTCTTTGATATTTGAATCAGAGAAAAACAAACTTACCTATGATATGGAGATTGAGGCCGTTTACATTGTAGGCGATTTTGCAGTAAAATCTAAAACTCCTTTTGAAAAAATTGAAAGGAATGCTCTTCGTACTGAAGGTGGATTTTATATCACCACCGCTTCCAATTTTGTTACTGATGGTAATATTGCTGAGCAGGGTTATCCATTTTTTGCGGGCAGTATGACCTTTAAAAAGACCTTTAATCTTTCGGCCGACCAAGCCAAAAACAGAGAGCTTAAATTTAACTCTCTTTGCTCTACCGTTACTGAGGTTAAGGTAAACGGCAAAGAGGCAGGTAAGGTTATGTGGCGCCCCTATACAATAGACCTAAGCGATTTATTGGTTGAGGGCGATAATGAGATTGAAATAACCGTTACAGGTAATCTTCGTAATTTGCTTGGTCCTTTCCACTTGGCAGAGGGTGAGAGTTATTGGGTTGCACCACCACAGTTTATACATAATTCTCCCATTTGGGTCGGTGGTAAAAATGAAAGCTGGGTTGATTCCTACTGTTTTGTTGAATTTGGTATTTTTTAGTTCAAAATAATTTTATATGTGATATAAAACTTTTTAAAAGGAGGCTATGCTGTGTCAAAATCCGTTTTAATTACAGGTGGGTCTCGTGGAATCGGGGCTGCTACTGCAATACAATTTGCCCGAAAGGGTTATAAGGTTGCAATAACCTATAATAGGTCAGAGGAGTCTGCAAGGGCGCTTAAACAAACAATGGCTTTAAATGGTACGGAATTTTTGGCAATTAAGGCCGATTGCAAAATACCATTCCAAATGGAATCGGCGGTAAAACAAACTGTAGCAGCGTTTGGTTCCTTAGACGTTATGGTAAATAATGCGGGTATAGCACTCCAAAAGCTTATTACACAAACCACCGATGATGAATGGCAAAATATTTTGAACACAAATTTAAGCGGTGTTTTTTATGGTTGCCGTGAGGCGGCAAAGGTTATGATTTCCAAAGGTGCGGGAAGTATAGTTAATATATCTTCAATCTGGGGCGTGTCAGGTGCCTCTATGGAGGTTGCCTACTCTGCTACCAAGGCGGGTATTATAGGGCTCACAAAGGCTCTTGCAAAAGAGCTTGGCCCCAGTTCAATCAGAGTGAACTGCATCACTCCCGGGGTGATTGATACCGATATGAATGCTAATTTGGATTTGGATACCTTTGGGGAGCTTGCTGACGCAACGCCTCTTGGCAGAATCGGAACAGCCGATGAGGTTGCACGTGCAATATATTATCTGGCGAATGATGCAGATTTTATAACCGGGCAGGTGCTCGGTGCCGACGGTGGATTTTTGTAGTATATAAAATTCAAAACCGCAGTAGGGATTACACCTTACTGCGGTTTATAGTTATAATATTAAGATTTGGGCTTATCGGTTTTTTCACTATTTATTGCCGATAACATTTCTTCACAAACAAATTTACCTGCGGTGGAAAGTATGGCAGATTTTAAAATAAAACCGTTTATATCATCTTCCATATCCAAAATGCTGGGATTTTCTTGTTCATTATCTTCAAAAAGGGGTTCGCCCATATTTACAAAGGGAATAACGTTTTCGTATATATCACAAAAAATGTTATAGAGTTCGCTTATAGTTTTGTTTTCTAAATTGGATTCAATAATTTTTGCAATTGAGGATATAGCAAGGGTTTGCTTTAAAATGCAAATCATCACAAGATAGGCTAAATGCTCACGGTTATACTTCTTTTTGTTTGGGGCGGGAATTACCTTGAGCTTAACGTAGTTGTTTATGATTGATGGGGTTATAAGCTTGCTCTCTTCCAGACCGTCCTTATTATAAATCTCCAAAGCCTTTTCCATAACGGCAACAACCTGATCCATATAAAGCTCAATATCGGGGAAGGTTTCCCATCGGGGAAGTTTGTGTGCCGCAAGTTTTTCGCAAATCAAAGAATATTTTTGTTCTAAGACAAGCTCGTCGTCAAAATTCATTATATTTCTACCTCAATAACATTGTATAATAGTGTTAAAATCCCAAATCTATATTAAACTATATCAAATGATTTTTAAAAAGTCAATATAAGTTTTTTAAAAAATAAAAAAAGAAATATTCACAAAATATGTCTTGACAGAATAAGTAAAATCAATTATACTAGTTTTGAAAACTAGATGCAAGGAGTTTTTTAAATGAGCTATACAATTGTTACCGATTCATCTTGCAATTTAACTAATCAAATGATAGATGATTACGGTGTGGAAATAATTTCGCTTAAATATTTTTCCGGTGATAAGGCTTTTGAGAGCTACACAAAGGGCGTAGAACCTGATTTTAAGGCTTTTTATGATATGGCACGAAAAAAGGAGCCTCTTTCTACCACTCTTGCCTCTCCCGAGCTTTGCGAGCAGACCTTTGAAAGAATTCTCGCTGCCGGAAACGACCTTATTTATATAGGTTTTTCCTCGGGACTTAGCGGCACCTATCAGGTTGCTTACAACGTGTTGGAAGAGCTTAAAGAAAAATATACCGATCGCAAAATTTACTGTGTGGATTCTTTAGCCGCCTCTCTTGGTCAAGGTCTTTTAGTGCACTATGCAGTTAACAAGAAAAAAGAGGGTGCCACTATAGAGGAGCTTAACGATTGGCTTCTTGATAACCGCCTTAAACTTTGCCATTGGTTTACCGTTGACGATTTGTTCTACTTAAAGCGTGGCGGACGTGTTTCAGGTGCTGCAGCAGTAATGGGCACCGTACTTAGCATTAAACCCGTTTTACACGTTGATAATGAAGGTAAGCTTATCCCTAAATCAAAGGCTATTGGCAGAAAACGTGCCATTGAAACCATGCTTGATAAAATGAAGGAAACTGCAATAAATCCATCTGAGCAAACAATATTCATCTCCCATGGTGATTGCCTTGAGGATGCTGAGTATCTTGCATCAATGATTAAGGAAACCTTTGGTGTAAAGGAAATATTTATTCACTATATTGAGCCGGTAATAGGTTGCCATGCAGGTCCCGGAACCTTAGCCCTTTTCTTTATGGGTGAGCACAGATAAAACAGAAATAAAGTATAGTTAAAGGGGCTGTAAAAAAACGAAATTTATTAAATCCCTTTAAATAAGAATAAAAAATAGAAAATCTGCAATAAAAGTGCGAAAAAGCACTTTTATTGCAGATTTTATTTATTTCTTTTCTCCGTTTAGGATCCATTCCGGATCATAACCGAACTCCATGCCAATGAGCTTAGCCAGCATAGGGGAGATGGTCTTATTTTGATTAGTACCTGGGCGGCTGTTGCTTGTCAGAATGTAAAGGTAATTTTCTGACATACCTACACGCTTGGCAAATTCGCGCTTCGATAGTTTTTGTTCGGCAATGATTTTGTTGAGTCGTGCTTCCAGTGTCATGTGTTCGGATCTCCCTTCTTATCCTGCTGCTGTTTTAATGCTGCAAAACGTAGAAGTTGTTTTCTGGAGGAAACACCGAGCTTGCCGTATATGTTTTTGTTGTGATACTTCATGGTGTTTTCCTGAATGCCGAGAATTGCAGCAATTTCTTGCGCTGTCTTGCCTTCCAAATACAGCTCGTAAATGCGGGATTCGGTTGGCGTTAAGGTTTTCAGATTGCAGATAAAGAAATCGTAGTCCTCAAGAACGATCTTCTTCTTTTGTTCTTCGGTCAAGTGTAGGATCTCGTTCTGAGCCAGCTCGTATTCCTCAAGCGCCTTCTTGTAGGCTGCCTTTGTTCGCTGAGCTTCCTCCTCGGCGGCTTGCTTTGCTGCCTGCAGGAGCTGTAGCTGCTCCTCGTAAGCGACGTCTCTTTGTGCAAGATAATCAAAGAGGTCGTCGATCTCACGAATCTTTAACTGCCCTCCGGGCTCTCCACTGCATTTTACCTGATCGAT
>JAZSJA010000134.1:0-28511 GCA_045534095.1 Acutalibacteraceae bacterium
AACAAAAAGTTTCAACTGTCAACAATAATAAAAATTTAACAATATTTAAAATTGCAGTTTATAAAAAATATTCAGTTTTTATAATTAAATGGCTGTTATATAAAACCAAAAATCAAACTATTATTTAATTGATAATCTAAAACCGAAAAGGTTCTTTTACTTTGTATTCATTTACAAGGGAAAAAAGAGCCTTTTTTGTGATATGTTATAAAAAATCAATAGATAGAGTGGTCAACTATTATAAAAAATCAAAATATTGTTATTTCTTTGATAAATATGTAGAAATTTTAATAATAATGTGTTATTATATATAATGTATAATTTTAATCATATTCGGTTGGTGTTTAATTTGAGTAAAAGTATTTTTAACAAAAAGATTTCTCACTGTTGTGAATATTGTGCAAATGCACAAATAAGTTCTGCTTTGAATGTGATTTTTTGCAAAATCAAGGGACCTGTATCCGCACAGGATTCGTGTATGAAATATAAATATGATCCCCTAAAACGCACCCCACATACTGATGCAAAATTACCGACGTACTCAGCAGAAGATTTTAAACTATAAAATAAAAATTTTCGGGGAGGTTTTTTCGTGCAAGAGCGAAAATCTAATGAAAAAGAAAATAATTTCGGTTATATATTTGGAAGGAACTCTGTTTTAGAAGCAATTCGTTCCGGTCGTGAAATAGATAGACTTTACGTATTAAAAGATGGTGCACACGGTGCTTTAGTTCCCATTATTGAAAAATGCAGAGCTAAAAAAATCCCCATAAAAGAAGTACCTGTACAAAAACTTGATTTTATGTCAGGCAACCAAACACATCAAGGTGTAATCGCCTCTGTTGCGGCTAAATCTTACTGCAGTCTTGAGGATATCATCGACTCATCAAAAGCAAAAGGAACCGCTCCTTTTGTTATAATATGTGATGGACTGGAAGATCCCCATAATTTGGGTGCTATAATTAGAACAGCTGAAGCTACGGGTGTTGACGGCATTATAATACCCAAACATCGTAGCGTTTCGGTAAATGCTACCGTTGCTAAATCGGCTAGCGGTGCACTTGAATATATGAACGTATGCAAGGTCACCAATCTCCCCTCTGCTATTGATACACTTAAAGAAAATGGTTTTTGGGTGTATGCCGCAGATATGGATGGAGAAAATTGGTTTGAACCCGATTTTACAGGCGCTGTTGCTATTGTTATCGGTTCTGAAGGTAATGGCGTTGGCAGACTCGTAAAAGAAAAATGTGACGGCGTTATTTCAATGCCTATGATTGGTAAAATCAACTCACTTAACGCCTCAGTAGCCGCCGGCGTTCTTATGTATGAAGTTGTAAAGCAAAGATTAAATAAATAACAAGCATATAAATTTAGCTTTTTAATATATTTAAGGAAGTGAAATGCATAATGGGTTTATTCAAACGCAAGAAAGACGAAGAAGTTAAAATCCAATTAGAAAGAGAAGCTCTAGATAAACTTAACAATAACAATGTTGATCCATTCGAAATCCCCAATGCTCCTGAAGCTACTAATAATTCTATATCCCAAAATTGGCAAATAAGCGGAAAAGTAAAGGCGCCACACACTATCACCGCTGAAGAATTAAATGGTAATATTAAAAAATCCAACAACGTTTCTGTTCAAGATAATGTTGCGGAAGAAATTCAAATGTCAAATGGGGAAACTGAAAATTCAAACGAAGAATCCCCCTCGAATTTTCTTTATCAAAAGATGATTCAATCTAGGGTAAAACTTTCTGAGAATTCTATTGAAGCTGCTAAAAGTGAAAAAACTAAAGCAGATCAATTAGAAGTAAAAATTGAAGAAATTACCGAAGAGAAATCTAATGACAATCCTAAGGGAATTTCCGAAAACGCTACCCAAGAAATCATTGAAGAAATGCCTGCTTTAAAAACCGCAGAACCTCTAGATATAAATGCAGCCATAGATGATCTCAAAAACCTAGTGAACTCTAATAAAACAAAAGAAAACACCGCCGAGCAAGAAATAAATAATGACAAATCTACCACAGATAAAGACACTGCTTTTGAAGACGCTGCTTTGTCCGAATCACCAAAGGATGACGCTATAAAAAATGAACCCATTATAAAAGAGCCCACCAATATTACTGATGAAATTCACTCTTCAAAAACCGCAGACCCCTCCCCCACCAATAATATTGAAAATATGGGCTCAAACGCAGAAGAGCGTCGAGCAACTTTATTGGCTAGATGCAACGCATTTTTAGAGGATGATTCAGGCCCTATAAAAGCAAACGTAGAAAAATACAAACTTGAAAGTGTTGAATCAATTTTAAAAGATTTTGAAACACGTGCAGCAGAGCGTGCAACAAAAAAATTCAACACCGATCAATCTATCTTTGTTGCTCCGACAGAAAATATTAACTACCAAAGCTACACACCCTCTAATACAGATTTTACAAATAATTTAGAAAATACCATCGTATTTGAAAAAACTAATCAGAAGGATGAAAATTCCGCAAATACTTCTACCAAAGAAAACCCTTTAAAAATCGATTCTGTCAAACATATTTTCACCGCTGACATTACGTCCCATACCACTCCTGTAGAATTTGAAGATATTTCTTCAACAAGGATTATTAAAAATATTAACGAAAAATCGGAAGCCGTTTCTTCCAAAAACATCTTAGAAAAAACCTCCGTTTTCCCGGTTGTGGAGCCAGTTGGTAATTCATTCAATTCAACTGAAAGTACCGCGGAAACTTCTGATACTGATCATATTGAAGATGAAAAAATCGCTATTGAAGACTATACCGGTATCGCTGACCGTCAAAAAATATTAGGCAATTTAGTGCATAGCAAAAATTTATTTGTTTTAAAAACTTTACTTTCACTTTTTGCTTTAATCATTTCTTTAATCGTGACCATCTCGCCCATTGCAAAGTCACTTGGACCAACTGCAATAAACGTTATGGATTTTTCTATTTGTGTTTTTGTTGCCCTTACAAATTTCAACGTTATTTCCGGAATCTTTTCTTTATTTGGCAAAAAGGTTAAAACCAGCTTGCCTGCAGCACTATCATTATTTTCGACCACGATTTTTTCTCTGCTTAATTTAATACTAAAAGAAAATTTTGCCGGTTTTTCTGCTGTGGCTGCTCTCACATTATTCTCCTATAATTTTGCTAATAAAAGATTTTACTCAAAAACAATCAAAAACTTCCAATTGATTGCAGATGAAAAACTCAAAAACGCCGTTTCTATTATTCAAAATAAAGGTGCTACTAAAACAATTGTCGGCAAATCCATTGATGGTAGTGCACTAATTTGTTACGGTGGCGAAACAATCAACCTTCACAATTTCCTTAAATACACCTATTGTAAAAATCCCATTTCCGATAAAATTCAAAAACTTTCGATTGTAAGTGTGCTCATTGGCATTTTACTTGCAATTGCGGCAGCCATATTTAATTCTACCAATATTATATCTTCCCTCAACGTTTTGACTTCCGCCATATGTTTTGCCGCAATCCCCGCCGTTTTCCACATTGTTAGCCTTACAATTAACTCAGCAAATAAACGTTTAAATCATTATGATGCTATGATTACCGGATATCGTGCTGCAGATGAATTGGAACTTTGCAACGGTATTGCCATTAGCAGCGACTCATTATTCCCTGACGGCACAATTCGTCTGGTGGATATGAAACTGCTCAGCCCTAATCCCTTTGATCAGACTATGCTTGATGCTGCGGCTATTGCGAAAAACATCCACAGTCCCCTTGCAGGTATTTTTGAACAAATTGACTCTTCGAAAATGAGCAATCTTTCTGCTCAAGAGGTTGATTCTGTAATTTATGAAGAAAAAATGGGAATTTCCGGTTGGGTTAACGATAGACGCGTTTTCGTAGGTAATAGAGATTTACTAATTGCACATGGATTTAATGGATTACCACCCGCAGAACTAGATAAAAAAATAATGCGTAAGGGTTATTTCCCCGTTTACATTGCAAGCGACGATATTCTTTGTGCTCTACTAATTGTGCGATACGAACCCGATGAAAATATAGTGTATGAAATTCAACGTTTGGCAAATACGGGTACTACTATTTTAGTTGACAACTGCGACCCTAATATAAACGAAAAAATGTTAGCCGATTATTTTGGCGTGTATGGTGATACTATTTTCGTTATGTCAAAACAAGGTTCTGATTATTATAAAGCATTAAGTTCTAAAAAAGAACACCGAAGTGCAGGTGCTGCTTATAAATCCAGAGTTGAAGGCTTGCTTGCATCACTCACTGCTGCTATAAACATAAAAAAATACATTTCGCGTATGAGCGTGTTTTATGTTATAAGTGTTATCGCAGGATTATTAGGGATATCCGCTTGTATTTTTACCTCTCTCACCAATCTTATTACGCCAACAAATATACTGCTTATCCACATTGCGATTACGTCTATTACTCTTCTTCCAGCAATTCTTCGTAAGCCTTAGTAAAAATATATAAATAAAGGTGTTTTTATATTGAATTTTAAAAATCTTTCAAAAATCTCAATCGATGAAGCTGTTATTTATATTTTATTTACTTCTGTTTTTATACCTTATAGGGTTAACTCTATAATAGCTACGTTAGCGGTTATATATATCCTTTTTAGCAATAAGATATCAGATTGTTTACAAAAAAATCATGGTATTTGGGTGATTCTTTTTGTAATATATTGCTTTGTTATTGCCGGAATAAACTCAAATTATCCCGGTATAAAACGTGCTTTTGAATTCTTTGAGGTAATTGTAATTGCCAAATATATACGCAAAACCATTACTTTAGATACCTTTGAAAAAGGATTGGACATAACCTGCATTATGGCCATAGCAACATCAGTTATCAGTATTTTTGATTTTGGTTATAATCAGTTCTTTTTGTCTCCGAAAAGACTTCATCGATGCGTATTGTATTTCCGTAATTCAAACTATTTGGCTACTTTGTTTGCAATTGTTATAATAGTTTGCGGATACAAACTTTTAAATCATTATCGCAAAAATATTTACTATTATATCACCGCGTTCTTTTGTACTATCGGTGCATATTTAACGGGAAGTATGTTTGTTTGGGTAGAGATTTTTATAGGTTGTGCTGTTTTACTGCTTTTAACAAGACGCCACCAATTATTAAGTGCTTTGTTTTTGTTGGCAGGTACATGCATTGTAATCCTTTACTGCATACCTAGTATTATGCCTAGAATCAGTGTTTCCAACTTATCGACTGATAGCAGAGTTGCTATCTGGGCCACAACCTTAGAGGCGATTAAGGATGCAACACCATTCTTCGGCAAGGGATTTTTAACATATTTCCTAGTCGAAGGAAACTACCCGGGCAGTTACAATTCAACCCATTCCCACAGTATATTTTTGGAGCCAATTCTTTGCTTTGGAATTATAGGCACAATACTGATTGTTGTCTACTTTACTTACTTTTACAAGAGAGTTTCCTTATGCAGAAATGCACAGCACAAACACTGTATTTCTTCACTTATCATCGCTATGTCTGTTGCGATACTTGCACATGGCACAACAGATATAACCTTCCTTTGGCTTCAAACAGGTCTTTTCTATGCTCTTATTTTTGCATCAATTGGAATTGAAGAAAAATTATTAAAAATCAATTAAAACTATATATAAAAAAGGCGGACTGATGTCCGCCTTTTTTTATATATAGTTAAAACTCCTACTTATATTTGATAACTGCCTCGTGTGCAGCGGCTCGAAGAATTTTCTCTTCTTCATCCGTAATAGCAATATTGCCACCCATATATGATGCTTTGGCATTTTGTGGGCAAAATTTATTTTCTAAAGCTGAAATACCTGTCAAATTTTCATACCAAACCCATCCTGTAAGCACTCTACCCATTTCGCTGCAATGGAATCCATCACGATGTATTGAATCTCCAAAATGTTTACGTGCAATCTGCATAGCAACACCGGATGGTATTATTTTGGCATTCAAAACCTTTGCAAGTTTTTCATAGGATTCAACAACAAGATTATACATATTTAAATTTGTGCCATATCCGCCACTTGCAACACCAGGGTAAAATCTAGCATATGCCCAAACCATATGAATACGAATTTCAACCTTTGGATGAATTGATTTAATAAAATGCACAAGTTCAGGTGCAAATGGGTAAAAGGTTTCATATTTACCACTCAAACTGCTAACCTGCTGTATTGTTATAATATCCCAGTCATTTGATTTAAGGCAAGTCTCTAAAGAAACGCCCGACCTACGATAGGTTTCATCCGGAGTATAATAGACAAAATGATAATCATTCGTACGGTTTGTAATATTGTTATAATGTCGTTCAAAAGAACATCCACCTATTAAAGCGTTGGCTACCCTTAAATCTACGCCATCAGCCAAAGCAATTTCTTTTATGTAAGTAGTAGCATCCTCAGAAAAACTGTTTCCAATTGCCAAAACTTTTAAGGTTTTGGTAGTTCTTTCTTTTTCGTTGAATTTTAATATTTCTGACACAACAAAAGCCCCCTTAAATGAGAATTATTGAAAAATTATTATTGAAGTTTAGTATATATATTACCACTATTTATCTAATTTTTCAATAATTATTTAAAAATAAAATTTTCATAGGCTACCAAACAATATAAATACTAAAAAACGGAAGTCAAAAAAGACTTCCGTTTAAAAAATCACATTAAATTGCTACTTACTATATTGTAACCGAAGCTACTTCCCTCGTTCGGCACAATCTCAGTTGTTGCGGTAGTTAAATATTCCTCACCATCGTGGGTTAATACCAAAACTTCTGAAAAAACGGTATAACCGCCTTCACCCTCAATAACATCTACAATTGTGTGTTTAAACTCACTATAACCTCTTGGGAGTATCACAAACATTCCCTCACTTGCGGGAGCGAAATCATACTCAGCTGCTTTAGCGTCAACCTGTAGACCGTACATATCTGCAATAAAACCTAAAACTAAACTTTTATCTATTTCACCATTTACGCCTTTATCGAGAAGTGCTAAAATGGAATTTTCAATAATAGTTTTATGTGAATAAAAATCATCATTATAAACAAAATTATTGTTAAGCATATTTTCAAAGCGAGCTTTTATAACATTAGAAACGAGATCCTCATTGGTTGGATTAGTCTCACAGATGGGAGTGTTAACTTCAACCGAATTATCCGCTATAATATTTTGCAGTGGTGTTGCTGCGGGCAAGACCAAAACAATAGCCATAACTATTAAGAAAACTGAAAAAATATGTTTAGTCATAAAAACTCACCTCTTTTCTGTTGTATAATAACATTATACACATATTCTTTGAAAAAGTCTTTAAATTTTGTTTACAGTTTGATTTCAATTCAATTACAAAATATTACAAACCTGAAATATTTTTAATGTTTTTCAACTCTTTTTATTGTATATGTCCAACAAATATGTTATTATATAGAAAAATAAAAAAGGTGGTTAATAAAATGTATATAGCCAGCGATGATAGATATAATAAAATGAAATATATACGTTGTGGTAAAAGCGGAATTATGTTGCCGAGAATAGCCCTCGGTCTATGGCACAATTTTGGAACTTACGATAGTTATGAAAATCAAAAGGAAATGATTTTCACAGCTTTCGATAACGGAATAACCCATTTTGATTTGGCGAATAATTACGGTCCCGAACCTGGAAGTGCAGAAGAAAATTTTGGTAAAATTCTTAAAAACGATTTAAAACAATATAGGAACGAAATGATTATTTCAACCAAAGCAGGATATTATATGTGGCCCGGTCCTTACGGAGATTTTGGTTCTAGAAAATATCTGCTTTCCAGTTTAGATGACAGTCTTAAAAGAATGGGGTTGGATTACGTTGATATATTCTATCATCACAGGCCTGATCCCAATACTCCTCTGGAAGAAACCATGAATGCACTTTCCGATGCCGTTAAAATGGGTAAGGCTATGTATGTTGGACTTTCAAACTACAAAAGCGAAGAACTGAAAAAAGCGGCTGAAATTCTTAAAGCAAACAATACTCCTCTACTAATTTCCCAACCCTCCTACAGTATGCTTAATCGTTGGATCGAATCCGATGGTCTAATTGATACACTTTCATCAGTTGGGGCAGGTTGTATTTGTTTTAGTCCTTTGGCGCAGGGCAAACTTAGCAGTAGGTACTTTGATGGTATCCCGGAAAACAGTCGTGCGGCGAAAAATCGTTTTCTTCCTAAAGAAAGTATTACTCCGAAGCTTTTAGAAACCCTTAATAAGCTTAATGATATAGCCATAAGCAGAAACCAAACCTTAGCCCAAATGGCACTAAGTTGGGTATTACGCGATGATAAAGTAACCACCGTTCTTATTGGTGCAAGTTCGGCAAAGCAAATTATCGAAAATATAGGCTTTATTGATAATTTAGAGTTCACGTCCGAAGAACTTGAAAAAATTGAAGAAATATTAAATGCATAGAACATAATTTAATAAATTATAAACAATTTGTTTTTATGTAATTAATTTTAAAGTATATAATTGTTTTTTATAATTGGTAATATTCTACAAAATAGGGAGACTGATTTATGTTAGAACTCAAAAATATTAGTAAAGATTATTTAGCGGGTGAAAATACCGTACATGCTCTTAAAGGTATAAGCTTAACTTTTAGAAAAAGTGACTTTGTTTCCATACTGGGTCCTTCCGGATGCGGTAAAACAACCATGCTTAATATTATTGGTGGTTTAGATAAATACACAGATGGTGATTTAATAATAAATAATCGCTCTACTAAAGGTTATAAAAATCGCGATTGGGATGCTTATAGAAATCACTCTGTTGGATTTGTTTTTCAAAGTTACAACTTAATCCCTCACCAAACCGTATTACAAAACGTTGAGCTAGCCCTCTCCTTATCCGGTGTTTCAAAATCCGAAAGAAGAAAAAGAGCAAAAGAAGCTTTGGAAAAAGTAGGTCTTGGCAATCAGTTTTCTAAAAAACCGGGCGAAATGTCTGGCGGTCAGATGCAACGTGTTGCTATTGCTCGTGCCATTGTAAACAATCCGGATATTATTTTAGCCGACGAACCCACAAGTACACTAAATACCGAAACCAGTCTTCAAGTTATGGAAATTTTAAAAGAAATCTCTAAAGATAAACTTGTTATTATGGTAACACACAATCCTGAACTAGCCGAAAAATATTCCACCCGAATTATTAAAATGCTTGATGGTAAAATTACTGACGATTCCAATCCCCTTACCGAGGAAGAAATAAAAAATGAATCTGCCATTGCAGCAGAATCGACTGAAGTAAAAAAAGCCAAAAAAAATAAAAAAAATTCCAAACCCTCAATGTCTTTTGCTACATCATTTGGGTTATCTCTTAAAAATCTTTTCACCAAAAAAGGCAGAACCATTTTAACCTCCTTCGCAGGTAGTATAGGTATTATAGGTATTGCTTTGATTTTTTCCGTTTCACACGGTATGACAACCTACATTGATACAGTTCAGGAAGAAACCCTCTCCTCCTACCCTCTTACTTTAGAGGCACAGCACGTGGATATGGGCAGCCTTCTTACAACCTTTATGGGAAAGGCTACCTCGGGCAACAAGCACGAAAACGATGCTGTATATCAAAAAGCAATGTTTTATGATTTGGTTAACTCCCTTAATTCTATGAAAACCAATGAAAACGATTTAAAGGCCTTTAAAAAGTATTTAGAAACTAAGCTTAAAAATGAGCCTGATTCTTCCCTTGATAATGCAATTAACGGAATCCAATACACCTATAACACCGATTTATTAGTGTACACAAAAAATATTGACGGCGAAATTATACGTTCTGATTCACAAGCGTTACTTCAAGACCTTTTAATAGAACACTTTGGTATGGATTTATCCTCAATGATGAGTTTTAGTGAGGATATTATGGGTAGCTCTTCATCTTCTACGATGGGCTTTGGTAACAGCGCTGTATTATGGCAAGAACTACTTCCCGCTAAAGATGGTGGTACCATAAATCCATTGATTGAAAAGCAATACGACCTTATTACCGGTTCCTGGCCAAAAGAATACAATGAAATTGTTTTGGTTGTTGATGAAAATAACGAAATCGATGATATGACTCTTTATGCCCTTGGTTTAATCTCCAAGGAAGATATTGATGCTTTGGCCGTTGCTGCAAAAAACAAAGAATCTCTTGATGTAGAACATCAAAAATGGACTTATAAAGAAATTTTAAATATGAAATTCCGTACCATTTTTAATTCTGACTGTTTTAGTTATGACGAAAAAAATGATATATACACCGACCTTCGCAGTACATCTGCCGGTCTTAAATATCTTTATGACAATGGCACCGATTTAAAGGTTTCAGGTATAATTCGTCCAAAAGAGGACGCCGTTTCCTCTATGATTAAGGGCAAGATTGGATACACAAATAAATTAACAGAATATATCATCAATAATTCTAAAAAAAGTGATGCAGTTAAAGCACAGCTTGATAATCCCGCCAAGGATATTTTCACAGGCCTTCCCTTTAAAGAAAATACAGGAAATTTAACCAAAGAAGAAAAAGCTAGCGAATTTAAATCTTACGTAGAGAAATTAAATCCAAAAGAAAAAGCAGAAACCTACGTAAAAATAATGTCCATCCCTTCTAACGAACAACTTACCGCTACTGTTGACGGAATAATCAGCCAAACTTCTTCCAAAGATGTTAATGAAATTCTAAAAACAATTTTGATTTCCAAAATGAATATGAGCGAAAAAGAGGTTGAGGGTTATATTTCCAAATTACCCAAAGATGACATTGAAGAAATGTTTAAAGCTATCGTTACCGAACAGGTTAAGCTTGAATACGCTACCGCCGTTCAAACTCAACTCCAATCACTAAGTGAAGAGCAATCCGTTCAAGCATTGGAAATGGCAATGAAAACTTTTTCAACCGAGCAGTTTGTATCCTTCTATGATGAGGTTTTGGAATTTTCTGAGACTACCTACGAAAAAAATCTTAAAGAGTTGGGTTGTGTTGATTTAGAAAATCCCGCAACAATAAACCTTTATGCCTCTTCTTTTGAAAACAAAGATATTATCGAAGATGCTATTAAAAATTATAATTCCGATGTTGATGAGTTAGAAAAAATCACATATACCGACTATTTTGGTATTATGATGTCCTCTATTACAACAATAATCAATGCAATTACTTATGTTTTAATTGCTTTTGTTGCTGTATCTTTAATAGTTTCATCCATTATGATTGGTGTTATCACTTTAATATCCGTTCAAGAAAGAACAAAGGAAATTGGTATTTTACGTGCTATCGGTGCATCAAAAAGAAACGTTTCCAGTATGTTTAACGCCGAAACAGTTATAATTGGATTCACCTCAGGCACATTAGGTGTTATTGTCACTTACCTGCTTTGCATACCCATAAATATAATTTTACAACACCTTACCGGTATTGCAAACCTTAAAGCAATTTTACCCTTACCAATTGCATTTGTGCTTATTGTTATTAGTGTAATTTTAACCTTGTTCGCCGGAATTATACCATCAAGAAGTGCAGCTAAAAAAGATCCGGTTGTTGCGCTGAGAACAGAATAATATATAAATATTTGATTATTTTACAATCTGTTACAAAAAACACTAGACATTTTAGATTTAATGCTGTATAATAATATAAATGTTTATTTTTAGGAGGATTTTAAATCTTATGAAAACCTTAACAAAAATTCTTTCTGCCGTTTTGGTATGCTGTATGTTATTCTCTCTTTGTGCTTGCCACGGTAAGGATGAAACCGCATTAACTATAGAAGGCGAAAAAATCACTTCCGCACTCTATCTAAAGGCTCTCATTGACTGCGATTCTGAGGCAAGAAGCATTGTTGAAAAACAAATTACCGAAGCCGAAAAAGATAATGAACAAAAAACTGATCTAAGCAAACTCGATTATTACGCACAATCAATTGATGGTGTTAAATTTACCGACTATGTAAAAAATAAAGCAATCGACCGTTGCAAGGAGTACATTTTCTATAAAAAGTTAATGGAAGACGGTACCTTAAAGTTTGAAAAAGATGAAAAAGCCGGTACCGATGAGCTTGAGAACGTTAATTTTTATGCTGAATATTATTGGGCTAACAATTTAGACTCATTCCTCTATGAGCCTAACGGTGTTTATTACGAAACATACGAAAAAGCCTATTTGTATTCATACTGTTCACAAAAATACTTCGATTTCCTCTACAAAGAGGGCGGTGAAAAGGAAGTTCCTCAAAAAGAAATCAAATCTTATATGCTTGAGAACTATGCACTTGCATACGCTTTAACTGCTGAATACAAAGAGAATTCTACCGATGATGATAAAGCTGAACTCAAGAAAAAACTTGAAGGTTATGCAAAAAGAATTAAAGATGGCGAAGAGTTTGAGAAAATCTATTTAGAGCATACCGGTTCTAAAGCTGAGGACCACAAGCATGAAGAAAATGCAGACGGACCTAAATTACAACACACTTCTCTCTTAGCCAATTCTGAAATTGAGTCTCAGTATTCAAATCCCGACTTCGACGATGTTTATGATTTGAAAATTGGTGAAACAGTAATTGTTGAAAATGAAGCCAAAACCGGTCTTACCCTTTACGTTAAGGTTGATATCGGTGATGACAAATACTATCTCACCAACCTTACCGATGAAATCCTTGTTTTAACCAAAGAGGATGAATTCCAAAAATCTGTTGATGAAAAAATCAAAGATTATAAGGTAGAGAAAAACGATTATGCTATTGATCGTTTTGAACTTGAGGATATAAGCTATACCGAGTTACAAAACGCTTATGCTGCTTATAGCGCACAACAACAGTACTAATTGAAATATCACAACCCTCTTGGTATACAAGAGGGTTGTTTCTTATTAATAAGCGATTAAAAACAAACGACTAAACAGTTCACTAAGATAAATCTATAATTTCTGTACCTCTGTAATAAGCGGAAATTATCTCTTTATAGTTACTTCCTTGTTGTGCCATATAATTTGCTCCATATTGACTCATACCTACCCCATGTCCATAACCACTTACCGAAAAAACAAAATTCCCATCTTTAAATACAAGGTCAAAAGCTGCCGATTTTAAATCAAAGACCTCTCGTATTTCGGCACCACTAAAATTCCTATTACACAGTTTAATGCTAAGAACCGTACCTGATTCGCTTTTTTGAGTTTCACCAATAAATTTATTATATTCGGTTTCAGGAGCTACTCCAAGAACAGATAATTTTGTTGCGAAATCATCCGGTGATATTACAACCTCGCTATAAAATTCAGGACATAGCAAATCCCCCACACTATTTTCAGATTGCAAATATGGGTAATCGGTACCCCAAACGTTTTTTGCTGTTTCAGTTTTACCGGATGAAATACTGTGATAAGCGGATAAAATTGGTTCGTTATTATAAACAATCAATTTATTTTTTACTTCTTCAACTGCAACTTCAACCTTTTTTTCATATTCCTCAAAATTATCCCCCCATTTAATTTTTCTATCATCTAAGTTCAGATACCTTTGATCAATCTTCGAGTCATTAGTTAAATCATAATCATTATTATTTTCCCCTTTTTGTTGATGCTTGCGATATGCATAAGTAAATGCCGCAAGCGCTTGGGCTTTCAGTGCCTCAACATTATTCTCTGCCGCCATCTCAGCAGCAACTACTCCAACTATGTATTCTTTAACTTCTAAGGCTATGGTTTTCTTTTCTTCAGTTATATATAGATTTATTTTATTCAGCCTTTTTAGCTCGGTTTCATAAATGCTTTTATCCTCTGGTTGGCTTGTCCTATTGTCTTGGTTAAATATAGATATTTTATTCTCATCCACAGCCATAAGAGGTATTAGTAAAAAAGATAATATCATGGTTAAAACTATAATTAAATACATATTTTTCATAAAATTCCTCCTGTTTTAATATTCAATTAAACTTTACGCTCAAATACTAAAAATTATTACTTATTTGTGTTGACTATTTTGAAAATTCATAGTAAAATAAATTGGTAATATTACTATGAAAAGGAGAATATTTATGGCTATTGTAAAACCTTTTAAAGGTCTTAGATTTCAAGAATCTGCCGGCCCAATTTCGGAATTAGTTTGCCCACCTTACGATATTATAAGCGAAGAACAACGACAAGCTTTTCTGAAAACTAATGAACACAACGTTATTCGTTTAGAGTTACCTAAAGAGGGTGACGATATTTACAAAAAAGCCGGAGAAATTTTAAATTCCTGGTTAGAAAACAACGTTGTTGCCACCGAAGATTCTGACAAATTTTATATTTATGAAGAAGAATTTGAGGTTGACGGCATTCGCAAGAAATTCAAAGGTGTTATTGCCAGAGTAAAATTAACCGAATTTAGCGAAGGTGTTGTTATCCCTCATGAAAATACACTTTCTGCCGCCAAGGAAGATAGATTTAATCTTATGTGTGCAACAGGTTGCAACTTTAGCCAAGTATATTGCTTGTTTGAAGACAAAAATAAACAAATCACCGACCTGCTGGATACTGTTAACAATTCAGCTGCTATTAACCAACTTACTGATAAAGAAGGTGTCACCCATCGTCTTTGGACCCTTGAAGCCGACTGCGGCTTAACCGAATTATTTGCAGATAAATGCCTATACATTGCCGATGGTCACCATCGCTATGAAACAGCTTTACGTTATCGTCAATACGCACGCGACAACGGTGCCAAAGAGGATGCTGCCAGCGAATATGTAATGATGATGCTCGTACCTATGGAAAGTGATGGACTTGTTGTTTTCCCCACCCACCGTATCGTTCACTCTTTAGAGACCTTTGATGCAAGACAAATGCTTATAGATGCAAGGGAATATTTCCACGTTGGTGAAATTTCTTCCTATTCTAGTTTAGAAAAGAATTTAAAAACCGAATATAATTCAGGAAAAATTTCTTTTGGTGCTTTTTGTGAGGGCAGATATTATTTACTTACCTTAAAAAGCAATCCTACTTTAAGCGAAATTTTGCCAGAGCTTCACGAAACATTAAGAACTCTTGACGTTTCTGTTCTGCACAGCCTTATCCTAGAGAAGCTTTTGGGTATAGATAAAGAAAATATGGCAAAGCAAATAAACCTTAAATATACTCGCGATGCCGATGAAGCTGTAGAAGCCGTTCAAAACGGTTCTGCTAACTGTGCATTTTTCCTTAATCCTACCCGTGTTGAGCAAATTGCTGCCGTAGGTAGTGCAGGACAAAAAATGCCTCAAAAATCCACATATTTTTATCCAAAACTCATCACCGGTTTGGTTATGAATAAATTTAAATAATACGGAAAGGATGCTCTTTGTATGTCAATTTTAGTTACCGGTGGTGCCGGTTATATCGGTAGCCACACTCTCATTGCTCTTACCGAAGCAGGCTTCGACTCAGTCGTTATCGATAATCTTTCTAATAGTAAAAAAGAATCCTTGGAAAGAGTAGAGAAAATCACAGGTAAGCCAATTAAATTTTATGAAAATGACGTTAGAGATGCCTCTGCACTTAAAAAAATATTCAGCGAGAATTCAATTGAAGCCGTAATTCATTTTGCCGGCCTTAAAGCTGTTGGAGAATCTGTAGCTATGCCTATGGAATACTATGATAACAATCTCACAAGCACGTTTGTTTTAATTGACGTAATGCGTGAATTCAACGTTAAAAAGATTGTTTTCTCAAGCTCTGCTACCGTTTACGGCGTTGCCAAAACGATGCCTCTTACAGAAGATATGCCTTTAGGTGCAATAAATCCTTACGGAAGAACCAAACTTTTTATTGAAGAAATTTTACGTGACCTTTTTGTTAGTGACAACACCTGGTCAATTGCTTTACTTCGTTATTTTAATCCCATTGGTGCACACATAAGCGGTACTATTGGCGAAGATCCAAAAGGCATTCCTAATAATCTTATGCCCTATATCTCTCAGGTTGCTGTAGGCAAGCTTGAGAAACTTCACGTTTTCGGCGATAATTATGATACTGTAGACGGCACAGGTGTTCGCGATTACATACACGTTGTAGATTTAGCAGATGGACACGTTAAAGCTGTTGAGTGGGCTTTAAAAACCGAGGGTTGCGAAGCCATTAACCTTGGAACCGGAACAGGAACAAGCGTTTTACAGCTTAGAGATGCTTTTGTAAACGCATCAGGTGTTGACGTTCCATACGTTATTGATCCCAGACGTCCCGGCGACCCCGATGAGGTTTACGCAAATGCTAACAAGGCAAAAGAACTTCTAGGTTGGGAGGCCAAGCTTTCCGTTGATAGAATGTGTGAGGACAGTTGGCGTTGGCAAAAAAACAATCCTTATGGATATGAAAAATAGTCATTAAACATTAAAAAAGGTTGCTTTTGGAGTTTAACTCTGAAAGCAACCTTTTTGTATAAAATTCATTAAATTTCAGGAACAATATAATTTTTAAGTTTTAGTTCTTTTTCAATATTATCTAATATCTCAACAGAATCAGCCCTGACTGTATGATAGTGATAACCGCCTGTAATATTCATAAGCTCAACAGATTTACCGCTTCGTATTCCATCGATAAATTTTTCCACTTGGTATAGAGAAAAAATATTCATAGGTGCTTCTATTTTACCATACACTTTATGCCAAACATAAACGTCAACGATTGTACCACCAAGTTCAACAATAGATTTAAGTTCCTCTTCGGTTTGGGATGAGGTGTGTTTAACCTTAAACACCCTTTCTACTGCCGGTGCACTTTGAATAATATATCCGTTATGAGTAGACAAAATATCATAACCTGAAGCCTTTAAAAGTGCAATATCTTGAACTATTATCTGCCTTGAAACTCCCAATCTCTTAGAAAGTTCACCGCCCGAAACAGCAATATCAGAACCTAAGAGTATTGTAGCAATCTCTTTTCTTCTAATTTCAGCCTTCATATATTATTCCTCTACCGCATGAAGATTTTTAAGGGAAAGATCTAAAATAGGTGCAGAATGTGTTAAAGCCCCACTTGAAATATAATCAACGCCGATATCCACCAATTTCGCAATATTTTCTTTAGTTACGTTACCACTGCATTCAGTTTCGGCCTTGCCTGCACAAATTTCAACGGCTTTTTTCATATCCTCGACGCTCATATTATCTAACATAATAATATCGGCACCGGCTTCTACCGCCTCTTTAAGCATTTCAAGATTTTCTACTTCTATTTCAATCTTTCTTACAAAGGGTGCATATTCTTTTGCCATCTCTACAGCTTTTTTAACGCTACCAGCGGCACCAATATGATTATCCTTTAATAAAATACCATCACTTAAATTATAACGGTGATTATAGCCACCGCCAACCTTTACCGAATATTTTTCAAATATACGCATATTAGGAGTAGTTTTTCTGGTATCTAAAAGTTTTGTTTTACTTCCCTTCAAAAGCGATGATACAGATGCGGTATAAGTAGCGATACCGCTCATTCGTTGAAGATAGTTAAGTGCTGTTCTCTCACCCGAAAGAAGAACACGAATATCACCTGCAACCTTACCTATTTTTTGTCCGTTTTTTACCTCATCGCCATCTTTGCAATAAAACTCTACCTCAGTTTTGCTATCTAAAAGTTCAAATACTCTTTTAAAAACATCTAAACCTGCAATAATTCCATCCTGTTTACAAATAAGCTCTACCTCGCCTTTTTGATAACAAGGCATAACAGAATTTGTGGTAA
Source organism: Acutalibacteraceae bacterium (assembly GCA_045534095.1). Lineage (GTDB taxonomy): Bacteria > Bacillota > Clostridia > Oscillospirales > Acutalibacteraceae > UMGS1279. The sequence continues at coordinate 17,745 of JAZSJA010000134.1, forward strand.
TATCCTCACTGGTAATATCCTCTTTTATAGCCATTAAAATAAGTTCATCTGCATTTGCTAACATTGTTATATTATTCATAATTTATTGCCCTCTTTCTCTTTTTTATTTTCTTCATCTATAGCATTTAACACTATTTTTTTATATTCTTCTTTATAATTAGCGTACTTATTAAAATCAATAAGCTTATTATATTTTGTATTAAGACTACTAAAATCCTCAGAAATTTGTGATGCTGCACGCTTTGCAAAAACCAAACTTTCGAGCAAGGAATTACTTGCCAAACGATTTTTGCCATGAACACCATTGCAAGCCGTTTCGCCAACTGCATATAGGCGATTCATTGAAGTTTTGCTGAATTCATCAACATCTATTCCACCCATAAAATAATGTTGTGCCGGCACAACCGGTATTGGATTTTTAATTACGTTATAGCCTTCACCTAAGCAATGAGCGTAAATATTAGGAAAATGGGATTTTATTGTATCTTCATCAATATTTTCAAAAGATAGCCAGACGTTTGACGTATTATCAATTTCCATTTGCTCTAAAATAGCATTTGCAACAACATCCCTGGGCAATAATTCGTCCACAAAACGCTCTCCTTTTGCATTTAAAAGAATAGCTCCCTCTCCCCTTACAGATTCAGAAATCAAAAACGCTCTTCCGCTTTTTTTAGAGTAAAAGGTTGTGGGATGTATTTGAATATAATTTATATTTTTTAAACGTATATTATTCTTAATTGCAATGGCTAGGGAATCACCCGTTAGATGTTCAAAATTGGTTGAGTACTTATAAAGTCCGCCAATTCCTCCGGTTGCTAAAATAGTATAATCAGCGTATATTACTTCAAATTTATTAGAAATATTATGTCCAACAACACCATAGCAAACATTTTCATCCACCAAAATATCAACTACCGTAAAATTCTCTAAAAAAGTGATATTATCACGCTTTTTAGCGGCAATTAGCAGATTTTCGGTTATTTCTCTTCCGGTTTCATCTTTATGGTATAGAATACGCGGTTTAGAATGGGCACCTTCTTTTGTATAAACAAATTCATCACCATTTCGCTCAAAACGGGCTCCTAAAGACACTAAATCATTAATTACTTCAGTAGAAGAGTTTATCATAATTTCTACTGAAGTTTCATTATTTTCATAGTGACCCGCTTTCATTGTATCCTCAAAAAAAGAGTTGAAATCCTTTTCATCGCGTAAGACGCAAATTCCACCTTGAGCTAAATACGAATCGCTTTTTTCGGCATTGCTTTTTGTAACTATTAAAATATTCTTATCCTGCGGGAGATTTAGAGCTGCGTAAAGTCCTGAAACACCACAACCAACTATTACAACGTCAAATCTCATTTAGCCATCTCCAACATATTTTCTAAAGGCTGTGCGGCCTTTTGTGCGAGTTCAGAATCAAGTAAAACCTCGTTTTTCTCTGTTTTTAGAACCTCTAAAATCTTTTCGAGGGTATTAAGCTTCATATCCTTACAGCAGGGCTCCTTTTCGGGAAAATAAAAACGTTTATCAGGATTGTCTGATGTGAGTTTAAATTCAACACCGTTTTCTGTACAAATAATAAACTCGTTTTCGCTACTTTCATTAGCATATTTGATTATATCGGCAGTGCTGCCAATATAATCAGATTTTTCTAAAATATCACTATTGCATTCAGGGTGCGATAATACTAAGGCCTCAGGATGTTTTTTTATTTCATTTTCTAAATCAATAAGAGAAATTTCAACGTGAATGGGACAAAAACCATCGTTCAAAATTACGTTCTTATCAGTTACCTGCTCTGCAATGAAGTTGCCCAAATTTTTATCAGGAATAAAAAATACGTTCTTATTTGAGAGTTTTTGAACTATTTTCAGCGCATTGGAAGAAGTTACGCAAACATCACTTTTTGCTTTAAGTTCTGCCGATGAATTTATGTAACACACAACTGCTAAATCTTCATATTTTTCACGCATCGCCGCTATTTTCCCCTCAGACACCATATGTGCCATAGGACAATCTGCAGAAATATCAGGCATTAAAACCTTTTTATCAGGATTTAGAATTTTTGCACTTTCTCCCATAAAATAAACACCGCAAAAAACTAAAATATCAGCATCGGTGGATTTGGCGATTTTTGCAAGATAAAAAGAGTCGCCTACAAAATCTGCAATATCCTGTACCTCTGCAGGGGCGTAATAATGTGCAAGAATCACAGCATTCTTTTCTTTTTTAAGCTCAGCAATTTGAGTTACAATTTCTTGTTCCATACTATCCTCACATACTAATTTTTTATATCCTGAACATTATAGCACCAAAATTTACATATGTCAAGTTATCTGTAAAGTTTTGGGCAAAAAATAAGCGGTGGGAAGTTAACCCACCGCTTAAAGAATCCTATAAAACTATGCCCACCACATATCACCTTGTTTTTCAAAGGTCATTACGTCTAAAAGAAAACTGATAGCCTTTTCAAGTCCTTCGTTTACAGACATAAGCATATCCTCATGCTCAATGCTCAAAACACCATCATAACCAACCATTTTAAGCATACTAACAAATGCCTTCCAATCCTCAGTAGACATACCGTAACCAACAGTACGGAAAGTCCAAGGACGATTTAAAATATCACTATAATGGCCTGTGCTAAGAACACCGGACTTTTTAATATTTGCTACGTCTAAATAGGTGTCTTTGGCGTGGATATGATGAATTGCTTTGCCTAAAACACGTACAGTTTCAGCCGCATTCATACCTTGCCATAAGAGATGGCTTGGATCGAGGTTTGCTCCTATAGTATCTCCAACTGCTTCACGAAGTCTAAGCAAAGAGGTTGTGTTGTACACACAAAAACCGGGATGCATTTCAAGTGCTATTTTAGTAACACCATGGGCATTGGCAAAAGCAACCGCTTCTTTCCAATAAGGGATTAAAACTTCATTCCATTGATAATCCAAAATTTTGGTGTAATCATCCGGCCATGAACAAGTTACCCAGTTTGGAGTTTTATCCTCTGCTGAACCACCGGGACAACCGGAGAAGGTAACAATCGTATCAACACCCAAAGCCTCTGCCATTAAAACAGTTTTTCTGAAATCGTCATCGGCTTTCTTTGCAACCTCTTTATCCGGATGAACGGCATTAGAATGACACGAGAGTGCCGAAACCTCCATATTATACCTATCAAAAAGATTTTTTAACTCCTTGATTTTTTCCGTATTACCCAAATAATCATCAGGATTTAAATGAGTATTTCCGGGAAAACCACCACAACCAATTTCAAGGGCAGTTACTCCTCTTTCGCTAAGCCACTTAACGGCCTCTTCCAAACTTCTATCATATAACGGAACGGTTAAAACGCCTAATTTCATATTATTCACCTACTATTATTTAAACATATTTTCAAGATTTTTTGCACAGAGAGTAATACTATCCTCAACGGGCATAGAATACTCTTCCTGCTCTAAAATATTGTAATTAACGCCAATTTCTTTACCAAAATCCATAATTGCCTGCCAATCTAAAATACCGCCTTCTCCAAATTCGGGATTAGCATCATTGGTGCCATATTCTTTAAAATGCAAGGAAATGATTTGCTCTTTATATCGCTTCATAAAGTTAATAGGATCATCCCCACCGACCTTAACCCAATAAAGGTCGGGCTGAAGCTTAACACCCTCGGCAGCGAATATATCGATAATCCTTAAATCGCCGTCAACCTTATTAAACTCAAAAGCGTGGTTATGATAACCGAAAGCAAAGCCTTCGCTTTCCATAACGTCTTGTAATTTTTTTAATTCTTTAGCAATAGTTTTAGCAGACTCAAAATCCTTAGCGGGACTCCAAGGGCAAACAATCATACTGTTTTCAATGATCCTGTTAAATGAGAACAATTCATTTAACTCCTCTACGGTTTTAGTAGTTCCGCCAACGTGTGAGCTAATAACCTTTAATCCAAATTCATCGCAAACGGCTTTAAATTTATTGGCACTAAGACCATAATTGCCGGCCAGCTCAATATTTTTAAAACCTAAGTTAGACACGAGCTTAAATCCATCAAGATAATTTTTTTCTGTAATATCTTTAATAGAATACATTTGAATTGCAATATCGTTTCTCATTAAATCGCCTCCGTATTTTATATATTAAGTATAAAATTTTAAATTTGTATTTTCCATTACATTATTGTTATATTTTAGCCAAATATTGCTATATTAAAAAATGCCCCGCTTTTAGCAGGGCATAAATTACATAGTATTGAATCTTGAAAGGAAGTTTTGAGTTCTTTCATTTTTAGGATGAACTATAACCTCTTCAGGAGTTCCTTCTTCAACGATAACTCCATCGGCCATAAATATAACTTTGTCAGCCACCTCTTTAGCAAACTCAATCTCATGAGTAACTACAATCATTGTAGTGTTTTTTGTTTTAAGTTCTTTGATAACCTTTAAAACCTCACCTGTAAGTTCAGGATCAAGCGCGCTGGTAGGCTCATCAAAACAAAGAATATCCGGACTGAGAGCTAATGCTCGTGCAATAGCCACACGTTGCTGTTGACCACCCGAAAGTTGACAAGGATAATGATCGATTCTATCGGTAAGGCCTACCGAATCAATAATATTTCTGGCATTAACGTCAATTTCTTCAGGAGTGCCTTTTTTAAGCAATTTTGGGGCAAGAGTTACGTTCTCAAGCACGTTATATTGCGGAAAAAGATTGAACTGCTGAAACACAAGACCAAAATGCAAGCGATTCTGACGAATTTCCTCGTCGGAATATTTTTTTACATCGGCATCGAAAATAAGTTTATCGTTAACCTTTATGGTACCCTTTTGAGGAGTTTCCAAAAAGTTTAGACAACGAAGTAGGGTTGTTTTACCACTACCGGAAGAACCGATTATAGCCAATACCTCACCTTGTTCTAAAGAAAGGTCAATGCCTTTTAAAACTTCAGTTTTGCCGAATGATTTATATATATTGGAAACTTCAAGTATAGACATAAAAACCCTCCTTTACTTAAAATAACTTAATTTCTTTTCTATGTAGCCAAACAAAAGGGTTAAAGCTCCACTAAATACCAAATAATAAATAGCTGTAAAGAAAAGCGGCCATATCTCACCGGCAATACCTTGAGAACCTTTAAGGAATGCTTGACCAGCCCATATAACTTCTTGCAATGCGATAATCCTTGCCAACGAAGTATCTTTAACTAAAGTTATAATTTCATTTGACATTGGAGGAACAATACGCTTAATCATTTGTAAAAGCGTAATTCTAAAGAAAATTTGCGATTTTTTCAAACCCAAAACTTCTCCGGCTTCAAACTGTCCCTGAGGAACACTTTGTATACCGCCACGATATATCTCAGAAAAATAACACGAATAATTAAGTATAAAAGCAACTGCGGCAGCTAAAAAGCGTCCGCTTTCTCCACTACCCCAAATATTATTTTCAAAAATTAAACCCGGGAAATAATAGATAATAAGCAACTGAATCATAAGTGGAGAACCTCTTATTATCCATACAACTGTTTTAATCAAGTAACTAAGGGGTTTAAATTTTGACATAGAACCGAAAGAAATTATTAAACCTAAAGGCAATGCACCAATAAGCGTAATAATAAACAATTTTAAAGTTTGTAAGAAGCCCTCATTGAGAGCTTCGAAAACTATTGGAAATTGTTCCATAAACTCAGCTGAAAACATACAAACATCCTTTTAAACGTTAAATTACATCAAAACAGAGGGTGCGGTATCACACTCTCTGTTTTGAATTCCTATAAATTATACTAATTTACTTCTGCTCAATAAGTTTATCGGCAATATTGTATTTTTCAGCAGTAGCCTTCATTGTACCATTTGCATACGAATCAACAAAAAACTCATTGAGTTTTTCTGCAAGATCAGAATTCTTTCTAAAGCCTACACCATACTCCTCACTATTTAAAGAAGCAGTATAGGTTAAATCATCATATGCTGTACCTTCGCCAACCATAGCAGAAGCCATAAGATAGTCGATAATAGCAGCATCGCTAGTACCAGATTTTACTTCGAAAAGAGCAGAAGCTTGGTCTTTAACTTCAGTATATTCAAAACCGTTTTCTACTGCCATATCTTTACCAGCCGAACCTGCTTCAACAGCAAAAACAAGATCTTTGCAATTTTCAGCAGTTTGATATTTATCAGCTTTATCCTTTTTAACAATTACAACCTGAGCATTGTTAAAATATGGATTTGAAGTGGCCATTGCACTTTTTACTTCATCGGTAAGAGTCATACCATTCCAAACACAGTCAATGCTCTTGCCATTTAATTCAAAAACTTTATTATCCCAATCAATTTCAACAAATTCCACTTTAACACCTAAACTTTTTGCAAAAGCAGTAGCCATATCAGCATCAAAGCCAATCCAATTGCCATCTTCATCCTTATAATCCATAGGAGCAAACTCGGTCATACCAACTACTAATGTACCTTTGTTAGTAACATACTCAGAATCAAGAGTTGCAACAGTATCTTCTGTGCTGGTATCATTTTTTGTTTCTTCATCCTTTTTGGTCTCGCCGCAACCTGCAAAGCAAGAAACGATCATTAAAATTGCTAAAAATAATGCTAAAAACTTTTTCATATTAAAACCTCCAAAATTTGTTTTAACGTTTTACCACGCTAAAGTGTTACTATAATAACACACTAAATCATTTTTGTCAACCTTTTAACCAATAAAAAAATATAAAACAATATAAAAAAATATAATAAAACTCTTTTATTTTTTAGTAATTTATTGTATAATTAAAATATTGGATATCAAATAAAAATTAAAGGAGTTAAATTATGCAATCTTTAACAAAAAAATACGGACTGGTAACCGCTATTTGTATGGTGGTAGGAACAGTAATAGGTTCGGGAATCTTTTTCAAAGCTCAAGACGTACTCGTTGCCACCAGCGGAAATATGCCTCTTGGAATTTTAGCATGGGCTATAACGGGTTTTATCATGATTATATGCTCAGCTCAGTTTGCCATAATGGCAACTAAAGACGAGCGTTTAAGTGGCGTTGCAGACTATGCTGAATCAACCTGCGGAAAAAACTACTCATATTATTTGATGTGGTTTATGACAAATATTTATTATCCGGCTATGACATCGGTTCTCGCTTGGGTATCTGCAAAATACTTTGGCGTGCTTTTCGGTTGGGATATAAAAGGAAAAGGACCCAGAGTTATGGTTTTTGCAGGCTTCTTTTTAATTTTATCCTATATGATAAACGCCCTCTCCCCTAAAATAGCAGGAAAATTTCAAATAAGTGCTACTGTAATTAAACTATTACCAATTTTTCTTATGGCAATTATTGGATCCATTGTTGGTATTTTTAACGGCACACTGACCGGCAATTTCAAAACAATTGTAGATGAAACAGTTGGCAGTTCCGCCGCAGGAAGCGGTCTTTTCAAGGCGTTAATAGCAACCGTTTTTGCTTACGAAGGTTGGATTGTTGCAACCTCTATAAATGCCGAACTTAAAAACTCAAAAAGAAATCTTCCTATTGCGCTTGTTGTGGGGGCTTTGATTGTTGTTGGCGCTTATATTTTATACTATATAGGTGTTGCCGGTGGTGCTTCAAACGCTGTTTTAATGACCGAAGGTTCAACCAAGGCCTTTACTAATATTTTTGGTGGTTTCGGCGGTACCCTTTTAAACATATGCATCGTTGTATCTTGCCTTGGTACACTTAACGGACTTATGGTTGCAACCACACGCAGTATGTATTCAATCTCAGAACGTGGATATGGACCCAATCCACAACTGTTTGCACAAATAGATAATGCAACCAATATGACCGGTAACTCTTCTATATGGGGCCTTTTCGCCTGTTCTGCATGGCTTGTGTATTTTTACGGAGCAAATCTTTCAAGTGATGGTGGTTGGTTTGGCGTATTTAACTTTGATTCATCCGAACTTCCAATCGTCACCATATATGCTTTTTACATACCAATGTTCATTATGTGGATAATAAAAGAAAAGGAACTTGGTGTATTTAAAAGATTTATTTTGCCAATTGCTTCAATAATCGTTTGTGGTTTTGTAATGTTTGCCGCAGTTTATGCACATGGAATTACTCCTTACCTTAAAGCTAAAGAAAATGGCGTTTTTGCTTTCCCCGTTTTATTCTATATAATTGTATTTGCCGTTATAATGATAATTGGCTTTTTCTTCTCTCCCTTTATGAAAGAAAGAAGCAAAAAGAAATAATCATATTAAAATAACTTGATAATTTAAATTGTATTTTTCTATAAAAAAGCACAAAGCTCTTAATTTCGGAGCTTTGTGCTTTTTTAACAATAACCTTAATTTGAATAAACAATATACTCGTTAATGCCTTCTTTTAAGGGATTGGCAGCAACATTAAAAAGCATACCATCGACATAATCATGTATAATATAACCTTTTGGTAAATTTAAAAATCCATAACAACCCTCAGGAATTTCAACCGTGAGCTTTATGTTGTTATCCTCTTTTACCCATTTTACAGAAATCTTTCCACCTAAATGATTTTGATATCCATCGGCAAAATTGAGGGACTCAATAAAGTTAGGAGAAATTTCAATTTCTTTAACATCGCGTCCAAGAGGATTGATTTTAACACCGCATATATATTTAAAAAACCAAGAGCTTATATCGCCAAAGAAATGATGGTTTTTAGATGCCGGAGTTGCATCGGGACTACGGAAATCCTCAAACAAGGAGGTAGCATCTTCTTTCTCTATCCAATGGCCATAAGAAGGATAATCGGTACGAGTAATCATTTTATAAGCCAACTCAGCATAACCAAACTTGGCAAGAGTATGGAAAATTATTCTTGCACCCAAGCAACCCGAATCCAAACGGTCACCGCAATCATGAACAATATCAAGCAAAACGTTAAATGCTGCCTGCTTTTCACCATCTTCCAAAAGTCCAAACTCAATAGCCATAGCCTGAGCAGTCTGAGTTCTACCTAAAATTGTCGCACCGTCAGACATAATTAACGCTTTTCTGGCGTCTTTACGAATTTCATTGAAAAGTGCATTGGCAAATTGACTTTGAGGCATCATACCAACCGCCTCAAACATTTTCTCAGAAAGGCGACAAAGATTAAGGGTAACCAACGTATCAGTAACCTCTAAAGGCGTATAAGGTGTTTTATAAAGTATAGGCAACCAATCCCCAAGACCTATATGAATAAGTCCCTGATTATCGCGTCTTCCCGAAATGTAATGTAGATAACGTATCATTGCACCCGCGTTTTCTCTGATTATATCGGTGTCACCGCGTTGAATCCAAGTGTAGTAGGGCAAGTAAAATAATACGCTATCCCAAGCGGGACCATTTCCCCACTCAAAACCCCAACCGCCTGTTGGTATAATGCCGGGTAAGGCTCCATCATCGCGTTGTGCTTTTCTAATATTATCAAGCCAAACGTGATAAGAATTCTCTGGGGTTAAATTAAACAGCATCTGCTCTGCAGATAAAGCAGCATCTGCAGTCCAACCATTTTTCTCTCTATGGGGACAATCGGTTGGGAAGTAATAAAAATTAGAAATATCTGAATTATAGGTGGCTTTTTGAAGCTTGTTTGCAATTTCGTCCGAGCAACAAAAATCTCCGTTTTTGCGAAGATCAGAGCTCATAACCTTATAGGTTAAAAGGTCTTTTGTGGCTTGTTCCTCAGTAATACCACTAACCAAACAATAACGAAAACCGTAATATGTAAAGGTTGATACGTACTCTTCTACGCCCTCGCCCTTTAGTGTATAAATTGCACGGTGATTTAAAGCATTGGGTTGAAAACGCATACCTACAACATCCAAATCACCGTCTTTATTTAAAAGCTCGCCAGTTTGAATAGATATACGTTGCCCTTTTTCACCTTTAATTTTAAGAGCAAAAACACCTGCCAAGTTCTCTCCAAAATCGTAAAGGTAACCTTTTTTATCCTCCTCGGGCATTGGAATAATAGTTTTCATAAGGGGATGTACCCATTCTTCCTCTAAAATAACCTTTTTATCCTTTATAATAGAAACTGGAGTTAATTGTTTAAGTTCCACAATAGGTTCTGCGGTACAAAGTTTAGTTTCGCCTCTTGGTGTTTCGGCGGGTATGCAATTAGCCCACAAACTATCGTCAAAATCGATTCCGTTCCAATTATCAATTTCCATATTGGCATCGTAAATCTCACCGCAACGTAAATCGTCAAACAAAATTGGTGACGGATGAGTCTTAAAACTTTCATCGGCAGTTATAATTTCGGTTGCTCCATCCTCATATTCAATTTCAAGTGCTAACGCAACCTTTGGTGCACTACGATAAGGAGCTTTTTCCATCTCCCAAACGGTTCCGCCCGGACAATTAAGCATTCCATTACCCAAAATAATTCCAATAACATTTTTTCCATTATTAAGTTCTTCTAAAAGATCATATTCATCATAATAAATGATATCATCAGGATTAGATATGTAAGGAGCTATATGACCTTTGGTTATACGTTTTTTATTTATATACAGATCATAAAATCCCAAACCGCAAATTGTAATTTTTGATTTTTTAACCCTTCCCTTAACATCAAAAGTTTTTCTGATATAAGGTGCGGGAACGTGGGATTCGTATTCGTAGGATGAAAAATCTTTAGTTGCCGAAATAAACTTTGTTGAAAACATTTTTTGATACCTCCACAAGTATACTTTATGATTTTATTTTAAACTTATTTTAATTTAAAGTCAACAAAAAA
>JAZSJA010000014.1:0-6396 GCA_045534095.1 Acutalibacteraceae bacterium
TTGGGATATTTTTATTATACCATTGTGGGATAATAATGTCAAGGGGTGTTTTTATGAAAATACGTGAACTTAGAAAAGCAAAAGGTATTTCTCAAATTAAAATGGCAATGGATTTAAATACTAATCAAAACACAATCAGCAGATATGAAACCGGCGAACGTGAACCTAGTATAAATGATCTTATAAAAATTGCAGATTATTTTAACGTTTCTGTTGATTATCTTTTGGGACGAACCGACAACCCAAATATGAAAAAATAAATCGCAATTCAGTCAACGACTGAATTGCGATTTTTATATCGATTTTTAATCTTTAAGCCTAGTTGTATTGATACAATTTTTACTAGTTCTTAGCCTTAGCTATTTCTGCCGTGATTTTCAAAAAGCAAACCTTTGGAATAATCTATAATTACTCCCTCTCAACATAATAAAGTTTAATATTAGTTATCCAAGCCGTTTGCTTTAGTGTTAATCTCAACAAGAGCATCGGCAATAAATTCATCAACGGATTTTGCACCTAAATCGCCATCCTTACGGGAGCGAACAGAGAGAGTACCCCCCTCTACCTCGCTATCACCCATAACAAGCATATAAGGAACACGTTGCATTCTTGCTTCACGGATTTTATATCCAATTTTCTCGTTTCTGTCGTCAAGTTCAACACGCATACCAACTGCCTCAAGTTTAGCCTTAACTTCGTTTGCATAGTCTAAATGGCGGTCGGCAATGGGAAGTAATTTAACCTGAACGGGAGCAAGCCAAAGTGGGAATGCACCTGCATACTTTTCAATAAGAAGAGCCAAGGTTCTTTCATAACAACCGATAGAGGTACGATGAATAATATAAGGATGCTTTTTAGTGCCATCTTTATCCACGTACTCCATACCAAACTTTTCAGCGAGCATTTGGTCAACCTGAATTGTAATAAGGGTATCTTCCTTACCATGAACGTTTTTAATCTGAATATCAAGCTTAGGGCCATAGAAAGCAGCTTCGCCAATACCAATTTTATAGGGAATTTCAAGATTATCTAAAATTCTGCCCATAATACCTTGTGCTTCATCCCACTGCTCATCGGTGCCGATATATTTTTCTCTGTCCGCGGGATCCCACTGTGAGAAACGGTAAGAAACGTCACCATAAAGGCCCAAGGTTTTAAGCATATAAATTGCAAGCTCCAAGCATCCTCTGAATTCGTCCTCCAACTGCTCAGGGGTACACATTAAGTGACCCTCAGAGATGGTGAACTGACGAACACGGATAAGTCCATGCATTTCTCCCGATGCCTCATTACGGAAAAGGGTTGAGGTTTCGTTGTAACGGAGAGGTAAATCACGGTAAGAACGTGCGCGATTTAAATATGCTTGATACTGGAAAGGACAGGTCATAGGACGAAGTGCGAACACCTCATCATCCTTTTCCTCGTCACCCAAAACAAACATACCATCTTTATAGTGATCCCAGTGGCCTGAAACCTTATAAAGATCAGATTTAGCCATAAAGGGAGTTTTAGTAAGCAACCAGCCGCGTTTTTGCTCCTCATCCTCAACAAAACGTTGCAAAAGTTGAATCATTCTAGCGCCCTTAGGTAACATAATGGGAAGACCCTGACCAATAAGATCAGAGGTTGTGAAGAGTTCAAGCTCACGGCCGAGTTTATTATGGTCACGCTTTTTAGCCTCTTCCAACGCTACCAAATGCTCCTCTAACTGAGAGGCTTTGGGATATGCGGTACCATAGATACGCTGAAGCATTTTGCGGTTAGAATCGCCACGCCAATATGCACCTGTTGCTGAAAGTAGTTTGAAAGCCTTTACAGGAGCGGTAGACATAAGGTGTGCACCTGCACAAAGGTCAGTGAAATCACCCTGAGAATAGAAGCTGATTTCCTCACCCTCGGGAAGCTCCTCCACAAGCTCTACCTTATAAATCTCACCTTTATCTGCAAAGAATTTAATAGCCTCTTCACGGGACATAGTAAAACGTTCCAGAGCGATATCCTCTTTAACGATTTTTTTCATTTCACCCTCAATTTTTTCAAGCATTTCGGGGGTGAACATAACCTCGGTATCAAAATCATAATAAAAGCCGTTATCAATAGCGGGACCGATAGCAAGCTTTACGTTTGGATAAAGGCGTTTTACTGCCTGAGCCAAAATATGGGAAGCGGTATGGCGGAAGGTCCACTTGCCATATTCATCATCAAATGTTAAAAGTTCTAAGGCACAATCCTCGGTAAGGGGGGTACGAAGATCAACGTTATTGCCGTTGATTGTAGCGGCACAAACTGCTTTCGCAAGCCCTGCACCAATAGATTTTGCCACGTCATAAGGGGTAACGCCGGCTTCAAACTCCTTTACGGTACCACCTTTTAAAGTAATATTGATCATTATTTATCATCCTCCACAGATTGATTTTAAAAAACAAAAATACCCTCATCCACTAATGGGATGAAGGCATAAAATACGCTTCCACGGTTCCACCCAAATTGCACAAAAGTGCCACTTGAATAAACGCTTACTAAAAATTAAGCGTTTAAAGGTTTATAACGTAACCAAAACGGCCGCCTTGAATACGGTCGGCACTCAGGGGTGGTTTTCATTTTAAGGCTTACCGCAGGGACTCACAGCACACTGACCCTACTCTCTGATGGTGCGACAAAAAACTACTCTTCCCGTCAACGTTTTAATCTTTTTTATTATGATACTCCAAATCGCCCTAAATGTCAATACTTTTATTACGAACAAGTGCCTACTTTCGGCTAAGTTCCCACCCCGCGTCCGGAAAGCATTCAGTTATTGATACTTTTATTACGAACAAGTGCCTACTTTCGGCTAAATTCCCACCCCGCGTCCGGAAAGTTTGAGAATAGCAAGAATCCCTCCGTCCTTTTCTCAATAATATCAATCTCAAAAAAATAATAGAAATAAAAATTAAAAAACGCTTGACTTTATCGCTTTTATGTGTTAAACTATCATACGTGGTTCACTTTAACGCTTTTATGCGATAAAGCGTGACTCTTTAAAAATAATAAAACGCTACGACGAAAATCAGTAAAAATAAGTCCACTTTGCAAGAGAGCGGTTGGTTGGTGCAAAACCGTAAACGTCTTATTTTGAATTACCTTTCCGAGCGGCTTTTTTGAACGCATTTGTTATTAGGAAAAGACGGGATTAGCCCGATACAGCTTTGGATATCAACCAAAATTTTGGTTTTCCGCTAAGGCCGATTTATTCGGTAAACTGAGGTGGTACCGCGAAATTCATTCGCCCTCTGCATTTTGCAGGGGGATTTTTATTTTTTATTAAGGAGAAAACAATGGTAATTACAGAACTTTTAGAAAAAAACGCACGACTTTACGGTAGCGAAACTGCTCTTGTAGAAATCAATCCCTCTGAGGAGATGGATAAGGTTATTACTTGGCAGGAATTCAATCTTATCGAGAGCACAAAAACCGAGCTTCCCTACCGCCGTGAGATAACCTGGCAGGATTTTGACCGCAGAGCAAATCGTTTTGCAAATCTGCTTTTAAGCCGCGGCATCAAAAAAGGCGATAAGGTTGCTATTCTTTTAATGAACTGCCTTGAATGGCTTCCTATTTATTTTGGTATTTTAAAGGCAGGCTGTATGGCTGTTCCCATGAACTTCCGCTATTCTGAGGATGAAATTGAGTATTGCTTGGATTTAGCAGACGTAGACGTACTTGTTTTTGGTCCTGAATTTATAAGCCGTATTGATCCTATCGCCACCAAGGAAAATCGTCTTAAAATGCTTTTCTACGTTGGCAATGATGGCCCTGATTATAGCGAGGATTGTCTTAGACTTATGAACTTCTGCTCCTCCACCCCACCACCGGTAGCCTTAGATGAGGGTGACGATGCAGCCATTTACTTCTCCTCAGGTACAACCGGCTTCCCTAAGGCAATATTACACAAACATCTTTCACTTATCAGCTCCTGCCGCACCGAACAAAATCACCACAATCAACAACGAGATGACGTTTTCCTCTGCATTCCCCCTCTTTACCACACAGGTGCTAAAATGCATTGGTTTGGTTCCCTTCTTTCAGGTAGCAAGGCAGTCCTTCTTCGTGGTGTTAAGCCCGAATGGATTCTACGTGCCGTAAGTGAAGAAAAATGTTCTATCGTATGGCTACTTGTTCCCTGGGCACAAGATTTACTTGATGCTATTGAATCGGGCAGAGTAAACCTCGACGATTATTATCTTGAAAAGCTTCGCTTAATGCATATCGGTGCACAACCTGTACCTCCAAGTCTTATAAACCGTTGGCTAAAAATCTTCCCGCATCATCAATACGACACCAACTACGGCCTTTCAGAATCCATCGGTCCGGGTTGCGTACATCTTGGTGTTGAGAACGTTCACAAGGTTGGTGCTATTGGTAAAGCAGGCTACCTTTGGGAGGTTGACATTGTAGACGAGCACGGAAACAAAGTACCCGACGGTGAGGTTGGCGAGCTTATCGTAAAAGGCCCCGGTGTTATGACCTGTTACTACAAAAATCCCGAAGCAACCGCCGACACCATAAAAGATGGTTGGCTTTACACAGGCGATATGGCTAAGGTAGATGAAGATGGCTTTATTTACCTTGTAGACCGTAAAAAGGATGTTGTTATTTCGGGTGGTGAGAACATCTACCCCGTTCAGATTGAAGACTTCCTTAGAGCCTATGATAAAATTAAAGACGTTGCGGTTATTGGCTTGCCCGATGCAAGACTTGGTGAAATTGCCGCCGCAATTATTGAAATAAAAGAGGGTGTTCAGTGTACCGAGGAAGAGATTAACGAGTTCTGCACCGAGCTTCCAAGATACAAACGTCCTAAAAAGATTTACTTTGAAAAGGTACCCCGTAACCCAACGGGAAAAATTGAAAAGCCCGCCCTTAGAGAAAAATACTGCAAGGGAAGGCTTGTTGAAAGTCAGATAACAGGTTAAATTAAAACACTGATTTCTGCAATAAGGAGTGATTATTATGATAAGTAGTGAAAAGAATTTATATAGATGGTTTGTTTTGACCTTTTCGGTATTAGCAATGCTTTTTGCAGGAATTATTTACGCATGGTCAATTTTAAAGGTTCCTTTTTCCGAAGATTTTGGTTGGAAACCCGACCAACTTTCCCTTAACTTTACGTTAACTATGTGTTTTTTCTGCATAGGTGGTTTGGTTGGAAGCTTTTTATCCCGTAAGGTCGGATTAAAACTTTCAGGACTTATTTCTGCTATTTTGGCGGGAAGCGGTATGGCACTTACTGGCTTTTTAAATGGAAATAGCGTGATAATGCTTTACCTCTGCTATGCAATTATGTCAGGTCTTGGCATTGGTATTGCCTACAACGTAATAATCGCTACCGTAAGTTTGTGGTTTCCTGATAAAAAGGGTCTCGCAACAGGTGCACTTTTAATGGGCTTTGGTGCAAGCTCCCTCATTCTTGGCAATCTTGCCGAAAAGGGCTTTAACAGCAAACTTGCTCTTAAAGGCACCTACATAGTTTTAGGAATTGCACTTTTCACCGTATTGGCTTTGGTTTCTTTAATTTTAAAACGCCCCGACGCCAATGCGAACTTACCATCAGCAAATAAAAAATCGGCAAATAGCTCAGAGGATTTTGAGCAAAAAGATTACAGTCCCATACAAATGTTAAGACGTTTTTCTTTTTGGCGAGCCTTTGCTCTACTTACCTTTGCAACAGCTGTAGGCAATGCAGTTATAAGCTTTGCTCGTGATTTAGCAATTTCGGTTGATGCAAAAGAATCATTAGCAACTACCTTGGTAGGTGTACTTGCAGTTTGCAATGGCCTTGGAAGAATTATTACAGGTTATTTATTCGATTGCCTTGGAAGAAAAAGAACCATGCTTATCGCCACTATCTTAACCATAATAGCTGCCGGCACTACCCTACTTTCAGTAGTAATGGGATCCCTGACAATTTGTATTGTTGGTCTTTGCTTAATAGGCTTTTCTTATGGTTCTTGCCCCACAATGGTTAGTGCATTCGTTTCTTCCTTCTACGGTCAAAAACACTTTGCCACCAATTTTAGCGTAATGAACTGTAATCTTATTTTAGCCTCATTTACCGCTACCGCTTGTACCAGCCTATTAAATTCATTTGGCAGTTACGTAGCTCCCTTTATTTTGCTTTTATCCCTTGCGGTAGCTGCACTAATTCTTAATTTAAGTCTTAAACGACCATAATTTATTTTAGTATATAAAAAAAGGCTATAAAAACATACGTGCGATAAATTGTTATTTATCGTGCGAATGTTGGGTGAAAATTGTAGGGGGCGGCGATTTTCGACGCCCCGTTTATTTCTAACCTTTTCCGGTATGTCGTAAACGCCATACCCTACAAATTACACCCACCATTCCTACGTTCAA
>JAZSJA010000047.1:0-10302 GCA_045534095.1 Acutalibacteraceae bacterium
TCAGCAGGAGCATTAACCTCTGCTAAAACTTCCTCTTCTTCAGCTGCCTTAGGATCTAAAAGAGCACGGATAGAAAGGCTTACACGCTTTTTCTCCTCGTCAATGCCGATAATCTTAACGTCAACCTCTTGACCGAGTTTAAGCTCATCCTGGGGCTTCTCAATTCTGCGATCAGCGATTTGAGAAATGTGGATAAGACCATCAACACCGGGAATGATGCGAGCAAATGCACCATAGGTAGTCATATTAACGATGGTAGCCTTAACAACCTCTTGATCTGCATAGTCGCGAGTGAAGATTGTCCAAGGATTATCCTCAGGCTTTTTGTGACCTAAAGAAATTTTCTTTTTGTCAAGATCGATATCCTTAACGTAAACCTCTAAGGTATCACCTACAGATACAACCTCAGCAGGATTTTTGATTCTCTGCCAAGAAAGCTCGGAAATGTGAACCATACCGTCAACACCGCCGAGATCTACGAATGCACCGTAGCCGGTAAGAGATTTAACAACGCCGTTGAATACGTCACCAACACCGATGCTCTCCCAGAATTTTGCCTGAGCAGCTTTTCTTTCCTCTTGAAGAATAGCACGAACTGAACCGATGATGCGACGACGACGTCCGATCTCAAGAATTTTGAAGGAAACGGTAGTACCCTTTAAGGCTTCTAAATCCTCACCACGGTTAAGAGTTGCCTGAGAAGCGGGAACAAATACCTTAAAACCTAAAGCGGTAACGATCATGCCGCCCTTAATGATTTCGGTAACTTTGCCTTCGAGTACGGTTCCGTTTTCGCTAGCTTCAACGATAGCGTCCCAATTGGCAATGTTATCATAACGGCGTTTGGAAAGCATAATTGTGCCTTCCTGATCATTAGTTTTCATAACGATAAGGTCAAGCTCGTCGCCAACCTTAACAACTTCGTTAAGTTTAATGGAGGTATCATAAGAAAACTCCTCTGCCTTAACGTAACCTGTTTGTTTGCGGCCGATATCTACCTGAATCTCGGTAGGACCAACTGCGAGAACAACACCATGCACTTTCTGATCTGTATTTAAACTGCTGAGCGAAAGTTCAAGTGCCTCCTCAAAGGACATATCGTCCGAAATTTCTGCACCGATATTAAGCTCATCAGTGGTTTTGATTGTTTCTGTCATAACTGAAATGACCTCCTTTATAATACCCGCAGGTGTTGATGCACCTGCTATAACTCCTATACTTTCTGCCCCGACTAGTTGATCGTTTTTTATCTCATCCGCCGTTTCGATGAGATATGTAGCTTTACAGTTTTCACTGCATATGGCATACAGCTTGTTTGTGTTGGAGCTGTGACGCCCACCTACCACAAACATTACATCGGATATATTCGAAAGAGCAGACGCTTCGGCCTGCCTTTTAGAAGTCGCATTACATATTGTATCAAAAATTGTTGCGTTTGTACATACCTTTTTTAAAATTTTTTCGGTTTTTTCAAAAATTTCTTTGTGAAATGTGGTTTGAGAGACTACAGATATGCTTTTTTCCTTGAGTTCGGGCTGATTTATGAACAAATTTTCGAGTTCTTTCTCATCGCCAAAAACGTAAGACTCACCGTTCACGTGGCCCCTGATACCCTCAACCTCTTTATGCTTTTCATCGCCCGCTATTAAAATTATATCACCCTTAGCGGATTGCTCGTACACGATTTTATGAATTTTTGCAACAAAGGGGCAGGTTGCATTCTCCACCCTTTTGGCATATTGGGCACTTTCTTTTTCCACCTGAGCAGTAACGCCGTGGGAACGAATAACTAGTACCTCATCTTTTTTTGCTTCTTCGGGAGATTTTATTATTCTGACTCCCTTTTTTTCCAGTTCAGCCACAAGCTGAGCGTTATGAATAATGGGGCCTAAGGTACAAACCTTTTCGCCTGAATCGGCAAGTTTTTCTACCATATCTACCGCACGGTTTACACCAAAGCAAAAGCCTGCGGTTTTTGCCAAAGTTATTTTCAAAATCAACAGTCCTTATAAAAAATTAAATTTTTAAACAATTCGGGAGGAGCAAGCCCCTCCCCTACATTTTTTACATATTCCATAAGGTTTTTATTTCATCCATAACCTCGCCGGAAATTCTGCGAATGGATGCACGCTGACCTTCATCCTCTGCCGGTGCTTGATAGGGTATTAGCTTACCTACCCTAACGGTTACCTTGCCAAAAAGCTTAAAGGTACCTTTTTCATATCTTATGGAAACGGGCAAAATATCAGCCTTAGTTTGCATAGCAATAAGCGCAACACCCGGCTTTGCCTTGCCAATCTCACCTGTTTTGGAGCGTGTACCCTCAGGGAAAATCCCAAGTACTTTATTATTATCGATGATGCTACAAGCCTTATCAATGGCCTCTGTATCACCTTTACCACGCCTTACTGCAAAACTTCCAAGAGCTTTAAAAAGCCATTCCAAGGGCTTAAACTTAAAAAGCTCTGCCTTTGCCATATAACAAATTTGACCCTTAACGGGTACAGCTATTGCAAACATATCTGCAATTGAGGTATGATTTGCCGCAAGTATGTAGCCTTTATTTTTAGGCACGTTTTCCATACCATGATGTTCAACTCGCATAAATATACGAATAAAGGGATAAACAATCCATCTCATTATT
This sequence comes from Acutalibacteraceae bacterium, assembly GCA_045534095.1. Lineage (GTDB taxonomy): Bacteria > Bacillota > Clostridia > Oscillospirales > Acutalibacteraceae > UMGS1279. The sequence continues at coordinate 2,645 of JAZSJA010000047.1, forward strand.
CTATAAAACATTTTATTCCTCCGATAAGGTATTTACTGTTTTTAAAAGAAGTTCAAAAGACTGATCTAAATCTAAATCGGTGGTGTCCACCAACACCGCATCATCAGCTTGTTTTAATGGGGCAATTGCTCTGTGTGAATCATTATAATCCCTTTGCTCAATATCCTTTAAAACATCTTCTAAAACTACATTTTGACCTTTTTCCACAAGTTCATTAAAGCGACGTTTAGCACGTGCAAGAGGTGATGCGGTTAAAAATATTTTTACCTTAGCATCGGGCAGCACAACTGTACCAATATCTCTGCCATCCATTACAACCGAATTTCTTTTTGCTAAATTTCGCTGCATATCTAACAAAAATCCACGAACCATAGGGAGAGCAGAGCAATCGGATGCCATCATAGATACCTCTGGAGTGCGGATAAGTCCGTTTACGTTCTCATCATCAAGCATTACAACCTGCTCACCGTCGATAAAGCGAATATCAAGCTCTGTGTCGGCTAAAAGGTCTTCTACACCCTTTAAATTATCGCAAGAAATATTATTACGCAAAAGTTTCAGTCCAATTGCACGATAAAGCGCACCGGTATCTACGTATATAAATCCTTTGTGTTTTGCAAGTTTTCTTGCCAAAGTAGATTTACCCGCACCTGCAGGGCCATCAATTGCAACTGCTATCATAATTACAACTCCTATATTTTAGAAAATGAATAATATTTTTACATATTTTCGCCTGCTAAATACCCTGTTGAAAAGGCTATTTGCAAATTAAATCCACCGGTATAGGCATCAACGTCGATTACCTCGCCCGCAAAGAAAAGCCCCTTAACAAGTTTGGACTCCATTGTTTTGGGGTCGATTTCTTTAACCGATACGCCGCCCCTTGTAACCACCGCTTCACCCCATCCACGAAGTGAGGTGACGGTTAAGGGCAATGCTTTTAAGGTTTTAACCAAAGAAAAACGTTGCTCCTTTGTGAGGGCGTTTACCTTTGTTTTTGGGGGCAGACCTGCCGATAAAATAACAGGTAAAATAAGTTTTTTAGGAAGTAGTCCGTCTAAGGCATTTTGCATCTCTTTGTTTTTAAGCTCCTCAAAATCCCTAAGCAAACGTTTATCAAGTTGTTCCTCGCTGAGAGCGGGCTTTAAATCTATAAAGGCTTTGCAATCATCACCTATTTCATCAACAGATGCAGATGCACTAAGCACTAATGGTCCCGATATACCAAAATGTGTAAAAAGCATTTCGCCCTGCTCTTTAAAACAAACCTTACCCTTACTTTGAAGGGTTAGTGAAACGTTTTTAAGGCTGAGTCCCGAGAGTTGTTCGGGAAATCCCTCGTAAACCTCCATAGGCACAAGGGATGGACGAAGCTTTGTTACGGTATGACCAAGTTTTTCAGCAAAGGTATAACCGTCCCCCGTTGAGCCGGTTGTAGGATAGGATTTTCCTCCCGTTGCAATAAGCAGACTTTCACAACTGAAAATTGTTCCATCGGTACACTTAACCCCCGAAACTGCACCATTGTGGGTTGTTACGTGTGATACCTCTTTGGTAAGTATTTTAACTCCCGCTTTTTTAGCGGAATTAACAAGTGCGTCTACAATATCTACAGATTTATCTGAAACGGGGAAAACTCGATTTCCACGCTCGGTTTTCAGGGGAACACCTGCCCTTTCAAAAAAAGACATGGTATCCTCAGCACCAAATCGCGAAAAAGCCGAATACAAAAATCTGCCGTTACGACAGGTGTTTGCTATGAGTCCGTTTAAATCTGTATTATTTGTAAGGTTGCATCTTCCCTTACCCGTTATCATAATTTTTCGAGCGGGACGAGGCATTTTTTCAAATACTAATACTTTTTTTCCGTACATTGCGGCGGTTGTTGCAGCCATAAGTCCAGCCGCTCCGCCACCTATAACAATAATGGAACTCTCCATACCTATTCTCACTTTAACATTTTTTTAACGTGTGGATGAATTAAAATCATATATGAAAAGGATAGTTTAGTTATGCATATATCGTAGAGTAAAAAGGTTACGTTTGCGGCAACTAACAATATTATGGCACTATACTTACCAAATTCGCCCATATCATCAAAGGGAACGCCAATAAGATAAGTACTTAAAAAATATACTGCCACAAAGGCTAAATTAGCAATGGCAAATTTTAGAACGTACTCCACAACTCGACTGGGGATTTTTTCGAACAATGCCTTTAAAATGGGGTAAAATCCCATAAGTGATAAATACAAAAGCATTGATTCCTTTTCACAAAAAAGAAAAACAGGCAAAGCCGATGCAATAAAGGTTGCAAGGGCATATTTCTCGCCAAGTTCAATAACCACTCCCATTATTATAACAGATGCTATACAAGGTACCGCATAGGTTAAAAACGGAATATGGGCTACCAGCATAATTGCAGTAATAAGAGCCGCCGAAACACCGCAATAGGTTAGTTTTTTAGTTTTCATATTAGCAACACCTGATTAAGTCGCCGCCCATACATTCGCAACAACAGTCAGCACAAAGAAGACCCTGACACATATCACAACCGCTACATCCGCCCATGTTATCACCGGTACGATAAGGGTTGCTGCCGTAAGGATTGCCGTATGGGTTACCGCCAAAACCACCGCCATAACGATTGCTGCTACGCTGAAGTCTTGCAAACGCCTCACGGTATTCAGGATTGGTAGGATCCATTCTGGTAGCGGTAGCATAGTTGGTATAGGCTTTTTCAAAATGACCGCGACGATATGCAACGGTACCATTTAAAAAGTACCACTCTGCATCACGATTCTCCGTAGGAACACCGTCTAAAAGTTCTTGTGCCTCCTCAATTCTGCCCGAAATTATATAAGAGCGAATATCGGAAAACTGACCGCCGGCGTTACCATAGCTTTGGCTTGATTTACCGCTTTTTCTATGCTTACGACTATTCATAATATCGTCGTAAGCCTCGTTTATCTCCTGCATTTTTTCCTGTGCTAAATCAGAGAGAGGGTTATCAGAATATCTATCGGGATGGTACTTTCTAGCCAAATCTCGATAGGCGTTTTTTATCTCTTCATCTGTTGCGTTACGAGAAACGCCTAATACTGCATATGGATCTTTCATTTTCTTTTCTCCTTATTTATAATACGTTTTTGACTTTCCTCAAGTCCAACGTAAATTATGTTGCCTAAAATATTTTTTAGTCGCATTATTTCCAAAAGGTCGAACGCCACCTCTGCCTCACCAATACAAAGGTTAAGAATTGGTGTAACTCGCTCCTTTAAAAATTCAAATAAATCGGTATTTTCGGTTATTTCTGCTTTAAAGGGATTATACCGTTTTTTCTTTATGTCTTTTTCTAAATCAGCGGCGGCATCTAAAATATAAATCCACCGTCCCATAGAATAGCCTAGTCTCTCCAGTGCTCTTGATTCGCCATCCGGTGCACAAAGCTTAAAAAGCTGCGACAACATTTTGGCCGTTGGCTCAGCGGCCAGATCAATATCTGTGCTATTAGATTTTTCAATCTCATTTTGAGAATTTATATATTCAATAAAAATTTGCTCAATATTTGGAAAATCCTTGACCGCTTTTTTATATCCCTTTTTAGATAAAAGTCTTAAAAATCTAAATCCAAGACCTTTAAAAAATCCCTCGTCTGCAATATTGTCGTTAAGCTTTGCATAAAGCATTATGGCTGCCGCGGCAGTAGGCATATCAGGTAGCCCGCCTTTGCATAAATAATTGCATTTTTTCATAGGGTTGCAAACGCAACGTTTACGCTCAGTAGCTACGCAACCCTCCGTAAGGGACATATGAAGAAGGGATAAAAAGGTGAAATCATAACTGAGTGAAAAACGTGCCACAATGCCATAGTTTTTGCCTAAATCACGACAAAGGGAACAGTAAACTGCTTTATAAAATTCAAACTCTTTAATACGAAGCTCAGGCTTGTAAGCTTGTACGTAACCAAACACCTTTTTCACCCCTTAACCATAAACAACATCTGCCTATTATATCTATTTTACATCAGCAAGACCTTTAATATTTTAATAATGTGTTAATTATTATTCGCTTAGTCCCAATGATTTTTTTAAAAAACGGCCGGTATGAGATTTTTCGCACCTTGCAACCTCTTCGGGAGTACCTGTGCAAACAATCTCACCACCCTTATCTCCACCCTCGGGACCTAAGTCGATAATATAATCGGCAGTTTTTATAACGTCTAAATTATGCTCAATAACAAGTACGGTGTTACCCGTATCCACTAGTTTTTGCAAAACCTCCAAAAGCTTATGCACGTCAGCAGTATGAAGGCCTGTTGTAGGCTCATCTAAAATGTAAATAGTTTGCCCCGTTGCCCTGCGTGAGAGTTCGGTTGCAAGCTTAACACGTTGTGCTTCGCCACCCGATAGCGTTGTAGCCGGCTGACCAATTTTAACGTATCCTAAGCCTACGTCACAAAGAGTTTTGAGTTTGCGATGAATTTTTGGAATACTCTCAAAGAATTTTGTAGCTTCCTCAGCCGTCATTTCCAAAACGTCGAAAATACTTTTATCTTTATACTTAACCTCTAAGGTTTCACGATTATAACGGGTGCCTGCGCAAACCTCACAAGGCACGTAAACGTCGGGCAGAAAGTGCATTTCAATTTTTAAAATACCGTCACCCTGACAGGCCTCACAACGTCCGCCCTTAACGTTAAAGGAGAATCTGCCTGCATTATATCCCCTGGCTTTGGCATCTTTGGTTGATGCAAAAAGCTCACGAATATCGTTGAACACTCCCGTATAGGTAGCGGGGTTTGAACGGGGCGTGCGACCTATTGGAGATTGATCAATATCAATAACCTTATCTAAAAGCTCAATTCCCTCAATCTTTTTGTGCTTACCTGCAAAAACGCGGCTACCCATAAGTTCAAAGGCTAGTTTTTTATAAATAATTGAATTAACTAAAGATGATTTTCCCGAACCCGAAACACCTGTAACGGCCACAAAGCAACCCAGAGGTATTTTTGCGGTTACCTCTTTAAGATTATTTTCGGCGGCGCCAATCACCTTTAGATACCCTTTTTTGTGCTGACGTCGGGTAGCAGGAACGGGTATTTTTCTTCTGCCCGAAAGGTAATCACCTGTTATGGACCCCTTAGATTCCATAATCTCTTCAGGAGTACCTGCAGCCACAATCTCACCGCCATGCACACCCGCACCGGGGCCGATATCTACAATATAATCGGCGGCAAGCATGGTATCCTCATCGTGCTCCACAACAATAAGGGTGTTGCCTAAATCACGAAGTCTGGCGAGTGTTGCAAGGAGTTTTTCGTTATCTCTTTGATGTAGTCCTATACTAGGCTCGTCCAAAATGTAAAGCACCCCCATAAGGGAAGATCCTATTTGGGTAGCAAGACGAATGCGTTGACTTTCCCCTCCGGAAAGGGAGCCTGCCGCTCTGGAAAGGGTTAAATAGGAAAGGCCGACACTCTTTAAGAACCCTAAACGACCTAATATTTCTTTACAGATTGGAGCCGCTATTACCGAGTCGCGTTTAGAAAATTCTAATTTTCCAAAAAACGCTACTGCATCCTCAACCGACATTTTTGTAACGTCGTCAATGACTTTTCCGTTTACGGTAACGGCAAGCGCTTCGGGGCGAAGTCTTTTGCCTTTGCAATCAGGACAGTCACATTCGCTCATAACCGTCTCAAGCTCGGCACGCATCCAATCGCTGCTGGTTTCTTTATATCTTCGCTCTAAGTTATTTACAATGCCCTCAAAGGTAGAATTGTATTCGCCACCCGACCACTCGTTATTACGGGTGAATTTTATTTTTTGATTTGTTCCGTAAAGAAGCACTTTTTTTGCCTTTTCGGGAATTTTTTCAAAGGGTGTGGTGTTTACGTCAAATCCAAAATGATCGGCGATACCCTTGTAATACATAACCGCAAAGGTTTCTCCGTCGCCACCCTTAAAGGGATGTATTCCCCACCCACTTGCCTTAACGGCATATTCCATAAGGGATTTTGTACGGTCGGGAATAAGCAAATTTAAATCAACACGTTTAAAATAGCCAAGACCTGTACAGGTAGGACAAGCACCAAAAGGATTGTTAAAGGAGAACATACGGGGGCTGAGTTCGGGCATACTTACGTTATGCTCAGGGCAGGCGTAGTTTTGAGAAAAAAGTTGCTCTTCGCCGCCTATAACGTCTACTACTATAAGACCGTTTGCAAGTGAACTTGCCGTCTCAACACTATCTGCAAGGCGAGTTTTAATCTCTTCCTTTATAACAAGTCTGTCAACCACTATTTCAATATTGTGCTTAATGTTTTTATCTAGTTTTATTTCTTCCGAAAGGTCGTAAATGCTGCCGTCTATTCTGACACGTACAAAGCCTGATTTTTTTGCCTTTTCAAGTTCCTTAACGTATTCACCCTTTTTTCCCCTTGCGATAGGAGCCATTACCTGAATGCGGGTACCCGTTTCAAGCTCTAAAAGCTTATCTACAATTTGGTCAACAGTCTGTTTTAAAATTTCACGTCCGCAAATTGGGCAGTGGGGAACGCCAACTCTGGCATAAAGAAGTCTTAAATAATCGTAAATTTCGGTTACTGTACCAACGGTGGAACGAGGATTTTTTGAGGTGGTTTTTTGGTCGATGGAAATAGCGGGAGAAAGACCCTCAATACTATCTACGTTAGGTTTTTCCATCTGCCCCAAAAACATTCTGGCGTAGGATGAAAGGGATTCCATATAACGGCGTTGACCCTCAGAATAAATTGTATCAAATGCAAGTGAGGATTTTCCCGAGCCCGAAAGGCCCGTAAAAACAACAAGCTTATCACGGGGGATTTCTATATTAACGTTTTTTAAATTGTGCTCTTTGGCACCCTTTATTACAATAGATTCCCTTGCCATATTTTCCTCCGAAGAATTTATATACTAAATATAATATATGGATTTTATATTTAAATAAAAATATAATCATACAGTTTAATTTTACCAAAATTCAAAGATTTTGTCAAGTTTTCTTATTCCATTCCAAATGGAATTTATACATAATTTATTATAATAGATAAATTGTTATTTGAAGAAGAGAATTATAATGATGCGGTAGGGACAGGCCTCCCGGACTGTCCGTAAAAATCCTTTAATTTGTGCTAACTCTTGCGGGCAGTCGGGGACGCCTGCCCCTACGGTTTGAAAATGTGATTTATAGCAATATGGTAGGGCAGGGGCTTGCTCCTGCCGTTAAAGTTTGTGCTATTTTTTGTGGAACGAGCAAGCCCGTTCCCTACGTTAAAACCCTTTATTTATGCGATTTTTTAAAGACTGTGCAAACCATTCGTCGGTGCTGATCTTTTTAGGGACGTCGAGGTAGCTTTAGCTGCGAAGCGAATAGTCCGGTGGACTGTTAGAGCCGCTGAGGGACCGAACGCCGCAGCGTGAAGCCGCCAGCCCCCACGTGTTCGTACATGTAATGTATAGCAATATAGTAGGGCAGGGGCTTGCTCCTGCCGTTAAAGTTTGTGCTATTTTTTACGGAACGAGCAAGCCCGTTCCCTACGGCAAAACCCTTTATTTATGCATTTTATAAAGATCGTGCAAACCTTTCGTCGGTGCTGACCTTTTAAGGGATGTCGAGGGCGCCATCCCCTACAGT
>JAZSJA010000140.1:0-4187 GCA_045534095.1 Acutalibacteraceae bacterium
AAAAAACAAAAGCCGCAACAAAAAATGTTTTAGCATTTTTGATACGGCTTATTTTATTTAGTTTAGTTACTGTATAAACATCGCATCGCCGAAACTGAAAAATCTGTATTTTTCTGCTACTGCAATTTTATATGCATTCATAGTGTTTTCGTATCCCGCAAGGGCAGAAACAAGCATAATAAGTGTGCTTTCGGGCAGATGAAAATTGGTAATAAGTGCATCCAGGCATTTGAATTTATAACCCGGGTAGATAAAAATACTTGTATCGTCGCTGCATTCGGTAAGACGACCGTTTTCATCGGCGGCGCTTTCAACTGTTCTGCAGGAGGTTGTGCCAACACAAATAACTCTTCCGCCATTTTCTTTTGTTTGGTTTATTAAGTCGGCGGTTTCTTTTGGTACGTGATAATGTTCGCTGTGCATTTTGTGTTCTAAAATATTATCAACCTTAACGGGACGGAAGGTGCCAAGACCAACGTGGAGGGTAACGTAGGCTACGTTTATTCCCTTTTGCTTTAATTCTTCTAACATTTCCTTGGTGAAATGAAGTCCCGCAGTAGGTGCGGCGGCCGAGCCTAGTTCTTTCGAGTATACCGTTTGATAGCGGTCTTTATCCTTAAGCTCTTCCTTAATATAATGGGGGAGAGGCATATTACCGACCTCGTTTAAAAGGGCGTAGAATTCACCCTCAAAGGCAAAACGAAGTATGCGGTTGCCATCGGGTAAAACCTCTATAACCTCTCCTGAGAGCTTGTCAGAATAGGTGAATTTATGACCGACCTTAGCCTTTTTGCCCGGACCTGCAATGCATTCCCAATCGGTATCGTTTTTTCTTTTTAGGAGAACAAATTCTACCTCGCTGCCCGTATCTATTCTTTTGCCGAATATACGGGCAGGCAGAACCTTAGTATTGTTTAAAACAAGCAAATCTCCCTTTTTGAGATATTTAAAAAGATTTGTAAAGCCTGTATGCTCAACCTCGCCGTTTTCACGGTTTAACACCATTAAACGTGAGGCGTTTCGTGGTTCTATTGGAGTTTGGGCTATTAACTCTTCGGGTAAATCATAGTAAAAATCGCTTCTTTTCATAAATTTGACCTTTCTTAACAATGCAATTTGTATAAAAAAATATTATATTTTTGTTTGTTTTTTGTCTTTTTAACATTTTGTATCCAAATGCACATAAAATGCATAATATGTATTTGACAAAACCTTTATATTTTGGTATTATAGAGTAAAATGAAAATAGTGTTGGTTTATTGTGGTTTTATTATATTGTAAAATCTTCAAATATTCAACTGTTTTTTAAAAAAATACCAAAAGGTTGTGATTTTAATGAAAAAATATAAGGTTGGTATTATTGGTGCCACAGGTATGGTTGGTCAGCGTTTTGCGTTGCTTTTAGAGAATCATCCTTGGTTTGACGTTACCCTTTTAGCAGCAAGCCCCCGTTCAAAGGGTAAAACCTATGCTGAGGCCGTTGAGGGCAGATGGGCAATGAAAAAACCCGTTCCCGAAAAAATGAAAGATATGGTTATCTACAGTGCTACTGATGATATTGAGGAAATTACCTCTAAGGTTGATTTCGTTTTCTGTGCTGTTGATATGAAAAAAGATGAAATCAAAGCATTGGAAGAAGCATACGCAAAGCACGAGTGCCCCGTTGTTTCAAACAACAGTGCACACCGTGGTACTGAAGACGTTCCTATGATTGTTCCCGAGCTTAACCCCGAGCACGTTGAGGTTATTGAGGCACAGCGTAAACGCCTTGGCACTAAACGTGGTTTTATCTCTGTTAAATCCAACTGCTCACTCCAAAGCTACGTTCCCGCACTTTTCCCACTTAATGAGTTTGGCGTTAAAAAGGCACTTGTTTGCACATATCAGGCAATCTCCGGTGCAGGTAAAACCTTTGACCGTTGGCCTGAAATTATCGATAACGTAATTCCTTACATCGGCGGTGAGGAAGAGAAATCCGAGCAGGAGCCTCTTAAAATCTGGGGTAAGGTTGAAAATGGCAAAATCGTAAACGCCACTTCGCCCGAGTTCACCGCACAGTGCATCCGTGTTCCCGTTTCTGACGGACATATGGCTGCAGTTTTTGTAAGCTTTGATAAAAAGCCCACTAAGGAAGAAATCTTGAATCGTTGGAAGGAGTTTGCAGGCGTTCCTCAAGAGCTTGAGCTTCCCAACGCTCCCAAGCAGTTCCTTTACTATTACGATGAGGACAATATGCCTCAAACTCAGCTTGTTCGTGACGTTGAGGGCGGTATGGCAGTTCATATCGGTCGTCTTCGTGAGGACACTCAGTATGATTATAAATTTGTATGCGTTTCACACAATACTTTAAGAGGTGCCGCAGGCGGTGCAGTTTTAATGGCTGAGCTTCTTGCTGCTAAAGGTTATTTTGACTAACTCCAAGGAGAGATAAGTTATGAAAAAATGTATTTTTGAGGGTTGCGCAACTGCTATCGTTACTCCTATGAATCCTGATGGTTCGGTAAATGAGCAGGGCTTTAAGGCTTTGGTAGAAAAGCAAATTCAGGGTGGTATTGACGCTCTTGTTGTTTGCGGTACTACAGGCGAATCTGCCGTTTTAAACCACGAGGAGCACGTTAAGGTTATTGAACTTGCCGTTCAGCAAAATGCAGGCAGAGTGCCCATTATTGCCGGTACCGGCAGTAACGATACCGCATATGCTGTTGAGCTTTCTAAAGAGGCTATTGCACTTGGTGCTGACGCTCTTTTAATGGTTACACCTTACTACAATAAAACTTCTCAGGCAGGTCTTATTGCCCATTATAATTACGTGGCAGACCGCGTGGATGCCCCAATTATTTTATACAACGTTCCCTCCAGAACAGGTGTTAACATCAAGCCCGAAACATACCTTGAACTTTCAAAACATCAAAACATTGTAGCCGCTAAAGAGGCTAATGGAGATATTTCATCGGTTCTTAAAACCATTAGTCTTTGTGGCGATAATCTTACAATTTATTCGGGTAATGATGACCAGACCGTTCCTATGATGGCACTTGGTGCAAAGGGTGTTATTTCGGTTATTTCCAACATTTTGCCAACCGAATTCCACAATCTTACCGCCGCTTGCCTTGAGGGCGACTTTAAAACCGCCACCGAAATGTCGGTTAAATACTCCGATTTAATGGATTATATGTTTATTGACGTTAATCCCATCCCCGTTAAAGAGGCTATGAATCTTATGGGTATGAATTTGGGCGAGTGCAGATTGCCTTTGGTGGGTCTTAGCGACAGTCATCGTGAGCTTTTAAAATCTGAACTTGCTAAGCACGGTCTTTTATAAGAGATAATAAATAAAAAGGTGGGAAGAGTCACGCTCTTCCCATTTTTAAAAGGAAGATTAAAAATGTTAAAGATAATTTTAAGCGGATGTAACGGCAAAATGGGTAGGGTTATTACCGATATTATAACCAAGCGTAATGACGCCGTAATAGTTGCAGGTGTTGACCTTGATTTAACTCAAAACGGCCCTTTCCCTGTATTTAATAGTTTTAATGATATTACCGTTGATGCCGACGTTATTATAGATTTTTCAAACCCCGCCGTTTTAAACAATTTACTCGCCTTTGCAAAGGCAAAAAAACTTGGTACCGTTATTGCAACAACCGGCTTTTCGGATGAACAGATTGCTATCATCAAAGCCGCCGCAGAGGAAATTCCTGTATTTTTCTCCTTTAATATGTCCCTTGGCATAAATCTTTTGGCTGAGCTTTGCCGTAAGGCGGCAGCCATTTTAGATGGCTTTGATATTGAGATTATCGAAAAGCATCATAATCAGAAGATTGATGCCCCAAGCGGTACTGCAATTTTACTTGCAAATGAGATTAACGATGAGCTTAACGGCAAAATGACATATGAGTATGACCGTCACTCTAAAAGAGAGAAACGTACCGAAACCGAAATTGGTATACACGCCGTACGCGGTGGCACAATTGTAGGTGAGCACGAGGTGATTTTCGCAGGTCGTGATGAGATTATTACCCTTTCGCACTCGGCACGCTCCAAAGAGGTTTTTGCAGTTGGTGCAGTTAATGCGGCATTTTTCTTAGAGGGTAAAAACCCCGGTATTTACAGTATGAAAGAACTAGTTGCAGAAAAGTAATATAATATATTTTTAGTAAATTTTATATTCAGGTTATTAACCGCAT
>JAZSJA010000073.1:0-10477 GCA_045534095.1 Acutalibacteraceae bacterium
TGCACAAAGGGTTAAAAAAATAGATATTAACACTAAAAATCTTTTGGATTATTATGAGATATTTCAAAAGGAAATTGTAAAAACCCATGAAAACGGCACCAAATACGCCTATATTCAAAATTATATACAGCTTAAACCCCAATATAAAATAGCTAAACTCTCCATGGGATACGCTACCCATATATATGCCGGTATTGCGTTAACCGAAAGGGCAAGGTATTATACCATTGACTCCAAAACCGAAAAGGTTATTTTAGATGACTATCTACCACCATCTACTACCTTTTTTTCCCACCGTTCTACAAGGGGAGTAACCTTCTCTAATAACGGCGAATTCTTCACAGGAGATGAAGACGTTATAAATGCCGACGACATTGGGCAATATCTTATCACTTATGAGGATTTAGTCTTTTTTGACGTAAAAGGCACCCTTTATATTGAATTAACATAAAAGAGGTTTTTAAAAATGAGAAAAGCTGCTGCAATATTGCTTGCATTTTGTTTTGTCATTACGCTTTGTTCCTGCAGTAAGGCAAATGATGAAAAATACAAAGTCCTTATAGAAGCACTGGAAAATAAGGATCTACCCAAAGCGTATGCTGAATATTATGCTGTAACCGCACAAAAGCGCTATGAGTACCATGATAAGCTGGAAAAGGAATACAAAAATAAGGTTACTGAAATTAAAATTGATAAAAACAATATTTTGGATTATTTTGAGATTGTTGATATAGAAAATCCACAGTACAATGATTTCAGCGAAATTGAGATGGTTTTTATAGATGCGATACTCCGTTTAAAGGAAGGCTATACCCTTGCCGATTCTACAATATGCCCTACAGAAATAACTATTAATTTTACGGCAACAGAAATGATTAGGCTGTATGAACTTGATACCGAAAACGGCGTTTTCACACTAAAGGACTACATTTCCGCCAATGATGTTTTCAAAACTACCTTCGATTCTGAAGAAACCGTAACCGGCAAAACTACCACTCTTTGCTCTCCAAGGCAGTGGGGAAGCTCCTCCGAAGGCACTGATATACACATAGTTGAGGACATAGAAATAACCAAAGCAGACGGCACGTTATGCCTCTTGAGCGGCGAAGAAAACACCGATTCTAATGATGATGATAAATATAAGCTCTTGCTTGAAGCCCTTGAAAAAAAGGATATATACACCGCCTACAATCAGTTTAATCTTCTTACCGAAAACGCCCGTAAAAAGCACGCTTTAAAAATGGCTGAAGAATACAAAAAAGCTGCTGTTGCCATTGAAATAAACACATATAATTTATTAGATTACTTTGAAATTGTTAATCTGGAGGACCGCAGAGTTAATGATTTTGGTGAAACCGAAATGGTTTTTGTAAAAACTTCATTGCGGTTAAAAAAGGAATATACACTTGCCAATTCAGATGATGCACCTACCGAAATCACCGCATCCTTCATAGCAACAGAAACATCAAGAATATATTATCTTGACCCTAAAAGCGGCAAATTCACCCTTAAAGGGTATGCACCGTATGCAAAAGAAATGGAACGAGAACGAGTGTTTAACGATATAGTAATAACCGAAAGACTGACCGAAATTGGAACCCCCACAGCCGCCGGACACAGTTCGGATTATTCGTTTGTACGCTTGTATGAGGATGTTCAGGTTGCCAACGCAAGCGGAACATTATATTTAGTTAATTATGAGGGCCTAAAATGAAAAAAAGATTCTTAAGTTTAATATGTTTATTTGTAACTTTATCCATATTCCTTTGTGGCTGCTACAGTAAATACGACGACCTGATAAATGCCATTGAAGAGGGCGATTTTCCCAAAGCTGAAAGCGAATTTGCCTTCATAAAAGGGGAAATAATGGCAGAAGAAAATGCAAACAGCAGCAATGGGGATAAAACCTCAGCCGATTCAAATGAAGCATCCGGTAATGAAGCAATTAAACCCCAAGTCAAGGTCATAGCCATTAACACAGATAACTTCTTTGACTACTTTTATATTGAAAAAAAGAAGGTGCCCTATATTACCGACTCGGGCAAGACAATTATGCTTAATCTGCCTTCATACATAACTCTTAAAAAGGACTATATCCTTGCCGATTCCTACACCGATGTCCGAACCCAAATTGCCATTGAATTTTTAGCCGAATTCACCTACAGATATTGTGTTGCAGATGAAAATTTCAGAGAAGTATTGGAGGTTGGTGAGCCTTATGAATTCCAGTACGACGAACCCGAGCATAAAACTATGACCATTTCTGCCGAACGCACCTCAGTATACGCAAAAGGTATGGCGGGTTCTGCTATTGGCGACCGTCACATTAATCATGTTTTTGAAAATTTTGAAATCCTTCGTGCTATAGGCACCCTCTGTATTGTTGACAAATAAAATTATGATAATTATAATAAATTCGAAAGATTATGGAACCTTTTTAAATTTTTGACGGTATTATTTATAGAAAGGCTAAACTCGATAAAGAAAGGAAATAAAGCTATGAAAAAACAAATTCTAAGCATCATTAGTTTAATTTTAGTTTTAACAATAACAATTTGCGGTTGCAATAAACAAATGGATACCGAAAATTCATCTTCATCGGAAAATATAAACCTTTCTTCCAATACCGACACTTCTAATAAAGCAGCTACAAAAACCATTAATTTAACAAAGGAAATTACCAAAAACAAGGTTGATGGTAAAAACGCAGACAACAATTTCATAAATACCCAAGCAAATTTCGCTGTTAATTTATTTAAGCAGTCTGTTAATGCTAATAAAAATCAAAATATTCTTATTTCTCCCCTTTCTGCAGAGATTGTTTTATCAATGGCCTTTAATGGTGCTGAGGGTGAAACAAAAAAAGAATTTGAAAAACTGATGGGCGGATTAACCACCGAACAAATCAACAAATATCTTTATAGTTATATAAACAGCCTAGATGATTCAAAAATAAAACTTAATATTGAAAATTCTATATGGATACGAAATGGATTGCAAGTTAAAGAAGATTTTTTAAAGATAAATAAAAACTACTATAATGCAGATATATTCAGCACTAATTTTAGCGCAGATACAGTTGATGATATAAACAATTGGGCAAGTGATAAAACAAATGGTATTATAAAGGACCTTTTGTCTTATAATGATATTGACAAAAACACCGCTATGTGCCTTGTAAATGCACTGCTTTTTGATGCAGATTGGCAAGAAATATATTCACATTCTGATGCCATACAAACTTTTACAAATATAAATGGAGAAGAAAAAACTGTTCAGACTTTAAAAGCTCTTTCTTCTTTTTATTACGATGATGGCAAGGCAACAGGCTTTAATAAAAATTATACAGGTGAAAATTTCAGTTTTGTTACATTACTTCCAAATAAAGATGTAAACATAAACGATTACATAAATGGACTTACCGGTAAGGAGCTTTTAAAAACCCTTAATAATCCGATGAATGTTTTTGCTAATACCCAAATGCCTGAATTTAGCTATGACTATAACTGTGATATGGTAAAAATCTTATCTGATTTAGGTTTACCCTCTGCTTTTAATTCAGCAAAAGCGAATTTTGAAAAAATTAGTTGTAATTTATATATAAATAAATTCATTCATAAAACAAAAATTTCAGTTAATGAGGTTGGCACAAAAGCTGCAGCTGCCAGTGCCGCTACTATGAACAAATCCGCTGCACTTCCCAAGGAATATGAAGTTATAATCGATAGACCTTTTGTTTATATGATAATTGATAATAAAACCAATCTACCTATTTTTATGGGTGCGGTTATGGATGTTGAATAATTTAAAACGGCTTGTTGCTTTAAGTTTAGCAACAAGCCTTTCGGTTTATTTTATTTCGGGTCTTACTTTTTTAAGCATCTCTATAAGTTCAACCATAAAGGGAGTTACCCAACGGTCTTTATGGCAGAGAACCTGACTATAATAGTTTTCTGTAAGTTCGTTTATATCTAGCTTAACTAAATTTCCCTTTTCAATTTCATCTATAACAAGGTATTCAGGTAAAAACGCAACACCCATTCCTTTTTTCACAAGTTCAATGATAACCAAAACGTTATCAACCTCTATCCAATCGTCTACCGCCGCATTACGTTCAGAGGCAAGCTTGGCAAGGATTGAATAATACATACCCTCACGCTCGGTTATTATAAATTTCTGTTTGAATATATTATCTATTGATATGCTTTTGCCGATTTCTTTTTCATAATTGGTTCCACTTACAAAAGCTGAATTTTCCTTTCGGGCGTAGTGGCATTTTAAATCGGGGTCGGTGTTTTTAATTTTCGATACATACAAAAGGTCTAAATTATTTTGTCGCAGCTGCTCTAAAAGGTCAACAGTATGTCCCGAACGGATTCGCAAATCCACGTTTTTGAAATTCGCTTTAAACTCGGGTATTAAATCCTTGAAAACCGAAATCAAAAGGGATTCCGAAACGCCTACCCTTAAAACTCCCTTGATATCCTTTGAATCGGCATTTAGATTTTCTGCCCTTTCGCTAACAAGCAAAAGCTCGTATGCGATTTTTAAAAAACGCTCACCCATCACCGTAAGGGAAATACGTTTTCCTATTCTATCAAAAAGAGAGTAGCCAAGCTCCTTTTCAAGTTGTTTAATCTGTGCCGTTACGGTCGATTGAACATAATTAAGCTTTTCTGCCGCCTTGGTAAAGCTTTTAAGCTCGGCAACACGCACAAAGGTTTTAACGTTTCGAATATCCATAAACATACCTCGAATTCGCTTTTTCGATAAATAATATCACAAAATTTGTATTACACATAAATTATAGTGCTTTTCAGCAAAAAAGTAAAGAGATTTCTGCAAAAAAATACGGAAGAAGTTAACAAAAACTTCATCCGTATTTTAATTTATTTTAATTGTTTACGCCGTGATGGAAGACAGGACTGGAGGTGGTTAAGGCTTCAAAGCGGTAACCTTGTGCCCTTAAATAGCTGATTATTTCGGGCAATGCCTCAACCGTTGTTTTCTTGGCACTGGAGTCATGCATTAAAACGCATATATCTCCACGACCTTTAGCACCGGATTTTATACTGTTTAAAATCTTCTTTTTGGAAACATTGTTGCCTGTAGCGTCGGAGGAATCAACGTTCCAATCCACATAAACGTAGCCTTTATCCTGAACCTTTTTAGTAAGCCTTGTCATAATACCTTTATTATGCTCTCTGCTTGCTGTATTACTGCTACCGCCCGGGAAACGAATGATTTTTGAATCAACACCCGTAATTTTTTTAACCTTGGCAGCAATTGCGTTTAAATCATTAAAATAGGCCTTTTCGCTTTTATAAATTTTAGAATAATCGTGATTGTTTGCGTGAAGTGCAACGGTATGCCCTTCCTTATGGATTCGCTCCACATAGCTTAAATTTGACGTGCTTATAACAAAAAAAGTTGCCTTTGCATTAGCCTCTTTTAAAACGTTTAATATTTTTAAGGTGTTATCTGAGGGGCCATCGTCAAAGGTTAAATAACAAACCTTACCGCCTTTGTTGGGGGCATTAAGATTTGAAACGTCTATTTTTTCATCAGCCGTTTTTTTATCATCAGGTTTTTTATTATCATTATCCTCTTTTTTATTAGCCTCAGAGCTTACGTCATTTTTAGAGGAAGTGATATTTTGACCAATTTGCTTTATGCTTGATATTTCGCTTTCAAGCACATTGATTTTTGAATTTAAACCATCGATTTCTTTTTGCTGATTAGAAATTTTTGCTTCATTTTCCGCATTTTTTAACTCGAGTGCCTTTTTCTCAGATTCAAGAGATTTAATAACACTATTTTTAGTGCTATTGATTTTTTCCGCCTCTGAGGTAGCCGAAGTATATTCAACGCCAAAAATAACGGCAGCCAAAACAACAACTAGCAAAAAAGATAATGCCACTAAAAAGTTGCGGTTATTATAAAATTTTCTTGGCATATGGCACTCTCCTTTTTTGTTCTACTACATTATAGTTTACCACATTTTTTTGACTATGTAAAATTAAAAATAATTACAAAAACATTACATTTTTTAATTATTTAACAATAATTCTTAACACGTTTGAAACACGCCAAGAGTTTTCATACTGATTTTCGCCAAATTTTCTGCCGTAAAGATATGCGTTTGCGGCATAGGAAATTTGGGGAATTACTGCATCGTGAGTACCTGTTTCATCGGTATATGATGCCAAAATTTCATTATAATAGGCACTGTGAAGATGCCCGCAGAAAATACCCTTTATAACGTCGGCACTGGAGCAAATAAGGTTGTAGGTTTTTTTGTTTTGCTCACTCATAGCTTCAAATCGGCAAAGCCAACTGCCGCCGTTGTAAAAATTATCCAACTCGCGGTTAAGCGCCCAATATGGTGTTGCTTCAGCGTCGTCAGGATTACCGGTAGTGATAGGCTCATGCTCAAAAACAAGGAGTTTTCTCCCCTCTTTTCTTGCGGACTCAATCTCTGCCTTTAATTTTTCATAAACGTAATCGCTGTATCCGGGAGGAGTGTTGTTAAGAGCAACAAGAGTTAACTTTTCACCCAAGGTACGGGTTGCGAAGTGAATATCGTGAGGCCAGATAGTTTGCAAAATTGCATAACGCTCGGCATGGGAGAGTTTATCGGGCTTATTAGTTTGCATCTCTTTAGTTATATCGTGATTGGCAACGCAGGAAAGCACGGTTGGGTCGCGGTCGTAAATGTGCTTTTTCACAATTTCCATTGCACCGTGGGAGAGAAAATCCAAGGTATCTCCGCCAACAACGGTAGCGTCCATATGCTCGCAAACGTCCATTGCGGCAATAATAACAGGCAGAGTTTCCCCATGCTTTAACCATTGGCGACACTCATAAGTATATGCCAATTCTTCATCCTGCATATCTGTTTCGTCACAAAAATTTATATGGGAATCGGCAAAAAAACCGACTTCAAAGGGTTCGTCAAACAGACCTAAATCCAAATGATATTCACCGATTATCTGACCGGTTGTTTCGAGCTTATAAAATTCAATTATATCATCTCTAACCCCTTCAATTTTAGTGCGAGGTTGGGAGAAAAACTGCTCTCTTTTTTGCTTTTTAGCCATAACGCTATACTCCTTAAATATTGAAAATATCCTGATTTCAAGTTTACACCCAAAAACAGGATATGTCAATTACTATATTAAAATTACAATTAGTTTTTAAGGCTTTGAATTGGTGCGGGAATTCGACCTGCACGGGTAATAAATTTAAGGGGAGATGCGGTATTTACTTTCATAACAGGGCCGCTTCCAAGAAGTCCGCCGAACTCAAGCTCCTCGCCCACCTTTTTGCCGATAGCGGGAATAACGCGAACGGCGGTGGTTTTGGAGTTTATCATACCAATTGCGGCTTCATCAGCAATGATTGCCGAAATAACCTCAGGAGGTGTATCGCCAGGAATGTTAATCATATCCAGACCAACCGAGCAAACTGCGGTCATAGCCTCTAGCTTTTCAATGGTGAGAGTGCCGGCTCTTGCGGCATCTATCATTCCTGCGTCCTCGGTAACGGGGATAAAAGCACCTGAAAGTCCGCCAACGTGGGAGGATGCCATAACGCCACCCTTTTTAACGGCATCATTAAGCATTGCAAGGGCGGCGGTGGTACCGCAAGCGCCGCATTGCTCAAGACCCATTTCCTCTAAAATATGGGCAACGGAATCGCCTACTGCAGGTGTGGGAGCAAGAGATAAATCTACAATACCAAATGGTACGCCCAAGGCATTTGCAGCCTCACGAGCAACAAGCTGACCAACACGAGTGATTTTAAAGGCGGTGCGTTTAATAAGCTCGGCAACGCCGCTTAAATCCATATTGTCGTCCGCCTTTTCAAGGGCGGCACGAACAACACCGGGTCCCGAAACGCCAACGTTAATAACGCAATCAGGCTCACCCACTCCGTGGAAGGCACCCGCCATAAAGGGGTTATCCTCAGGAGCGTTACAAAATACAACAAGCTTTGCCGCACCAATGCAGTTTCTATCTGCCGTACGCTCGGCGGCTTGTTTTACAATTTTACCCATCATTTTAACGGCGTCCATATTAAGTCCCGCCTTGGTAGAACCGATGTTAACCGAAGAACAAACGTGGTCGGTAACGCTGAGAGCCTCGGGAATGCTTTCAATAAGGGCGTAATCACCCGATGAAAAACCCTTTCCAACAAGGGCAGAATAACCGCCGATAAAGTTTACACCTAAAGCGTTTGCAGCCTTTTCCAAGGTTAAGGCAAACTTAACAATGTTAGAGGTTTGGCAAGCCGATGCAAGCATTGCGATTGGAGTTACCGAAATACGCTTATTTATAATGGGAATACCGTATTTCTTTTCAATCTTTTCACAAACAGGAACAAGGTTTGCCGCACAGGATGTGATTTTGCGGTAAACCTTATCACAGGCTTTATCAATATCATTATCGATGCAATCGAGAAGGGAGATACCCATTGTAACGGTACGGATATCCAAATGCTCCTCCTCAATCATTTTAATTGTTTCTAAAATATCGTGAGTATTATACATTTTGGATACCTCTTAAATACTGTGCATAGAATTAAAAATATCCTCATGCATAACGTGGATAGACATATTTAAAGATTCTCCAAGAGTTTTCATTTTATCAGAAAACTCCCCAAACTCAACAGAGAGATTTGCTATATCGCAAACCATTATCATACAAAACATTTCGGATAAAACGGACTGAGTAACCTCAATAACATTTACGTTATATTCTGCACAGCCGTTTGCTACCTTCGCAAGAATACCAACAGTATCCTTACCTACCACTGTTAAAACCGCTTTCATATAAAATGCCTCCAAATTACATATTGTTATAAGTTTAACACACCAAATCAAATTTGTAAATAGTAAAAAAGATAAAAATGTATAAAACCTTTAAAAAGCCAAGCTTATTTATTTTCTTCTGCATTATAAACCACCCTGTATTATGGAGTTGTACCTTTTAAATCAATATTTAAAATACGCAACTGTTAAGTTCCGCTAAAACAAAAACTTAGATTCCTATTTAACAAATTATAATCTATTATCTACCGAATTCCAACAACTTTTAATATAAATTAACTCACTCCCCCTAAATGCTGCAATGCCTAAAATGATCATAATGATTTTTTTAAAATTAAATAACCTTACTTCATAACCTTTGTTTTGCAAGAGGGAATAGAGATTTTAAATCTTGCATATTTTATTGTAGTGATAGTTGAAAATCATTTTGTTTTTTGGTATATTTATTAAGGAGAGATTTTTATTGTCGGTTAAACGAAAATTTATTGTTTACTCACTCATAATTTTAATAATCGGCTCTATTGGTTTCCTTTTTGTAAAAGAACCATCCATTCTTTTAACCAATGCCGCTAACAGTCCACCTAAAACAATTATTATAGACGCAGGCCACGCTGAATTACCTAATACTACAGATTAGGTCCAAAACTGCCGTGAAAATTCAATATACAATACCTCGAAAACCCGCTATTTAAGCGGGTTTTCACCATTTTTTCAATAATAAAATGCTTTGCAGTTGAATTTTAAATTAAAATCGTGTATAATATATTAAAAATGAAGAAAGGAGAATAAATTTATGAAGGATTTTGAGATTTTAAGCCGTGATACAGTTGTAGCTGTTTGGAAAGATAATGAGCTTAAAGTTTTGAATAATGATTTGTTGCCTTTATATTTAAAGCGTGTAAGTGATGCTAAATCTTGGCTTGAAACAAGAGCTATTGACTCGCATAGAGCAAACTCTCGTTTGCTTAAAAAGGCTTTAAGACTTGCCGAAAAAGATGATGTTTCAACCGTACTTCACGTTAATGCCGCAACTATCACCAATACCTATTGGGTTAGGGCTATCGGCAGTGACTTGAAATATGAAGATGTTCGCTTTGGTAATGACTATTTCTCCAATCTGGCACTCAGAGGACTTTATTCAAGCTTTAATTCTGCTGCAAAGCGTAAGGATACTAAAACTCCCGAGCTTACCAATATCGGTAGCTTTGAAAAGTGTTGGAAGCTCAAAAATGGAAAATGGTGGATTTATAAATCTGCTAACCAAAAAGAGCAGTTCTCAGAGCTTTTCGTATATGAGTTGGGTAAGGCTTTTGGAATGAATATGGCTCACTACGAAAAAGGTGATAAATGCGTTAAGTCGCTCGACTTCACCGATTCGGCAAAGGTCATATTTGAACCGGCTTCATCCTTTATGGGTGATGAGGAAGATTATATTAAGGTAGTTGAAAAACTTAAGGAACTTTGTCCTGAAGCAATTCCAGATTATATTAAGATGATTTTCCTTGATACTATAACCGCTAACCCTGATAGACACACAGGAAACTTCGGTTTAATGCGTGATGTAAAAACGGGTGAACTTTTAGGATTAGCCCCAAACTTTGATAACAATATGGCACTTATCGCACGTGGATATCCAACAAGCAACTC
>JAZSJA010000097.1:0-9585 GCA_045534095.1 Acutalibacteraceae bacterium
ACTCTTGAACTTCGCCGCAGCGAGGTTGTAGAAAAAGGCGGATGTTTTGAGTTTGTAGTAAATAAAAAACGTATTATGGCAACCGGTACCAACTGGGTGCCGATGGACGCCTACCATAGCCGTGACAATTCACGCTATAAAGCCGCACTTGATATGGCAGATGATATTGGCTGTAACATTATCCGTTGTTGGGGCGGTAACGTATATGAGGATCACGATTTCTTCGATTACTGCGACGAACACGGTATGATGGTATGGCAAGATTTTGCTATGGGTTGCCAAATGTATCCCCAAAATGAGGGATTTATGAAAAAACTTCAAACCGAGGCAGAATGGGTTGTAAAAGAATTAAGAGATCACCCATCCTTGGTGCTTTGGGCAGGCGATAATGAAAATGACTCCATGCTTGCTATGAGCAGTAAAGTTGACCCCAAAATAAACCACCTTACCCGCGAGGTTTTACCCCGTGTAATAGAGCGCCTTGACCCCTGCCGTCCCTATATTGCATCATCACCCTACATTTCCACAAAGGCTTTTGAAATGGGCGATAACGCACAGGGAAGTCAGCATTACCCTGAGGATCATCTTTGGGGACCCAGAGATTACTTTAAAAGTGATTTCTACACAAACGCTAAAGCATATTTCGTAAGCGAAACAGGTTATCACGGTTGCCCAAATAAAGAGTCTATTGAAAAATTCATTGATGAGGAATACGTATGGCCTTATCAAAATAACTGTCAATGGAATATCCACTCCTCCGACCAAAAGCACGACGGTTGCTATGACGGCAGAACTATGCTTATGCACCGTCAGGTTGCCCAGCTATTTGGCGAGGTGCCAACCGATATGGAAGATTATATTTTAGCATCACAAATCTCACAAGCTGAGGCTAAAAAGTTCTTTATTGAGCATATGCGTGCCCAAATGGCTCGTAATGGCGGCGTAATTTGGTGGAACCTTATTGATGGTTGGCCACAAATGTCCGACGCTATTGTAGATTACTACTACAGCAAAAAACTAGCATACGATTTTATTAAACGTTCTCAGCGTGATTTCATTATTATGCTTGACGAAATGCATTCCTGGAAGCAGGATGTTATTACCGCCAACAGCACCCTCGAAACCATAAAGGGTCATGTAAAAATCACCGATTTGGATAGCGGTAAGGTGTTCTTTGAGAGGGATTTCACCGCAGGTCCCAACTGCAATACCAAGCTTGGCGAAGTGTATCTGATGTATTCAGATAAGGGTATGTTCCTTATTGAATGGGAGCTTGAAAACGGCGAAAAATACTTTAACACCTACCTTTACGGTTCACCAAAATTCGATTTAGAACAGTATAAGGGTTGGCTTGAAAAAATAAACAAAATCTAATTGTATTTTAAGGGAGGGCCAAAACTCTCCCTTATTTGCCTTTAAAGGAGAATTACTATGAACCTAAACGGTCAATGGAAATTATATTATTATCCTGCCTATGAGTGCAAAATAAATACGGTAGAAGAGCTTGCGAATTCAAATATCCCCTGCATTCCCGCCACAGTACCCGGTAACGTAGAGCTCGATTTATCCAAAGCAGGAATACTCCCCAAAGATCTCTATATGGGCGAAAATATCCGCCAGGCAGAAAAATTTGAAACCTATGACTGGTGGTACGAAACCGAATTTTTAGCCCCTGACGCTCCCAACCAAGAAGAGAAGGTTGTGCTTCACTTTGGCGCGGTGGACTGCGTTGCAGAATACTTTTTAAACGGTGAAAAAATAGGTACAAGCGATAATATGTTTATCTCCCACGATTTTGATGTGGCAGATAAAATTAAATACAACCAAAAAAACAGCCTTCATGTGCATATATCCTCTGCCACTATTTATAACGCATCCTTTGATTTTGAGCTTAGTATGGCAGAGCATGTGTGGCGGCTTACCACAATGGGCATAAATGTGCGCAAGGCTCCCCACTCATTTGGCTGGGATATTATGCCAAGAGCGGTGAGCGCGGGTATATGGCGCTCGGTGGAGCTTCAGTACAAAAAGAAATATGACTTCCGTTACCTCTACTTTAAGCTGCAGTATATGGATGGCAACAAGGGCGTTATTGGTATGCTTTTTGATTCTGATCTGCCGCCAAAGTATGTTTTTGATGACATAACCTTTAAAATCAAGGGTAGCTGTGGTAAAGAGGAATTTACCCATCAGGTTACAAGAAAATCGGGTTCGGGAAAATTCTTATTCAACATACCGGACATTAAGCTGTGGTGGCCAAAAAACTACGGCGAGCCTAACCTTTATACCATTACTGTGGATGCCTACGGCAGTGACGGTAAGCATCTGCTTAGTAAAACCGTTCGCCGCGGCTTCAGAACTGTGGTTTTAGACAGAACCGATGTTACAGGTCCCGACGGTCGCTTTAACTTTGTTGTAAACGGAACAAAAATTATGGCGGTTGGTACCAACTGGGTGCCTATGGATGCCTACCACAGCCGCGATAACGCCCGCTACCAAAAGGCTTTAGAGTTGGCAGAGGATTTAAACTGCAATATAATCCGTTGTTGGGGCGGCAATGTTTATGAGGATCACGAATTTTTTGATTTTTGTGATGAACACGGCATTATGGTGTGGCAGGATTTTGCTATGGCTTGCCATGTTTACTGTCAGGATGATTGGTTTAAGGACAAAATCAAAAAAGAGGCTGAATGGGTGGTTAAGGAGCTAAGAGATCATCCATCCCTTGTTTTGTGGTCAGGCGATAATGAAATTGACTATATGTACGCTCTGGAGTGTTGGGATCCCAACATAAATCACTTAACCCGCGAGGTTTTGCCCCTTGTGGTGGAGCGGCTTGACCCCGACCGACCCTATCTGCCATCATCCCCCTACATTTCCCCCGAAGCCTTTGCAAAGGGCGGCAATCACGAGGCGGCAGATGTATTCCCCGAGGACCATTTGTGGGGACCCAGAGATTTTTACAAAAGCAGCTTTTACACCGAATCCAAGGCTTATTTTGTAAGCGAAACCGGCTACCACGGTTGCCCTGCAAGGGAATCTATTGAAAAATTTATTGAGCCCGATTATGTATGGCCTTATTTTGATAACAGCCAATGGACAATACATTCCAGCGATCAGGACGGCAACAACAAAAGGATTATGCTTATGCACAAACAGGTTGAACAGTTATTTGGTGAAGTTCCTGACCGTATGGACGAGTATGTTCTGGCTTCACAAATTTCTCAGGCAGAGGCAAAGAAATTCTTTATTGAGCGAGTTCGCCTTCGTATGTCCCGTATGGGTGGCGTAATATGGTGGAATCTTATTGACGGTTGGCCGCAGATGTCGGATGCCGTTGTAGATTATTATTACAACAAAAAACTTGCCTATGACTTTATTAAACGCAGTTCCAAGGATTTTATAATTGCCATGGACGAAATGGATAGTTGGGGACATGACCTTGTTTGTTGTAATAGCACACTTAATCAAATTTCAGGTAGTTGCAAGGTTTATGACTTAGATTCGGGAGAAGTCTTATATGAAAATAATTTCACTGCCGAACCCAATTGCAACACCTACCTCACCAAAATAAAAATGATGTATTCTCACCAAAAAATGCTAATTATAGAGTGGAATATAAATGGTAAACCCCACTTTAATACCTACCTGGCAGGTACGCCTAAATATTCCCTTGAGCAGTATAAAGGTTGGCTTGAAAAAATAAACAAATTATAAAAAATACCTTTAAAGCAATCCTGTAATTGGATTAAACGTCACACGTTCTTTATCTCCCTTACACCCGCAAATTGTGTGGGTGCGGAACGTCGCTTTGGCGATAATTAAAGCAATCCCGCATTTGGATTAAACGTCACACGTTCTTTATCTCCCTTACACCCGCGAATTATGTGGGCGCGGAACGTCGCTTTGGCGATAATTAAAACAATCCCGCATTTGGATTAAACGTCACACGTTTAAAAACCACAATAGAAGCGATTAAAACTTCTATTGTGGTTTATTTTTATTTATTTACTTTTTGGGGTAGTTAAATTGATTATGCCAAAGGTGAATCTGACCAGCCTGCAAGACCACGTGCGAGGTAGGTAACGTCTGCAAGGTCAACGTCGCCATCTTTATCAAAATCCATAACGGCTTCGTTAATCTCAATATCCCATTTTGCAACAAAACGTGCAAGTGCAATAAGGTCTTTAAGGTTAACAACCTCATCTCCGTTAGCATCACCTGTAATTCCTACGTAAACAGCAGGAGTAGTGATGGTTAAAGCGTCAGAGGCTTCGGAAGCATAAGCGGCTTCAGTCTCGGCAACTCTCTGATAGAAGGTATATTCGGTATTTTCGGCAAGACCCTCAAATACGTTGGAAGTCTGCCAAACTACGCCATCCATAGAATACTCATATCCCTCAGTAGCGGTAAGAACAACCTTGGTTGCCTCAATGCTTTCGGCTGCGGGAGCATCTGGAGTATCAGGAGTTTCTTTTGCATTTTCATCCTTAGCCATTGCGGCTAAAAGACCGTTATAGTAAAGTCTTGCGGTGAAGTCATTACCATGATTAAGGTTGGTGTTGAGGTAGTCCTCTGCATCCTTATTTTTAACAATCTCATTAAAGATTGAAGAAAGCTTGAGAAGACCTATATTATTATCATCTGCTGCGATTTCTACCATTGCATTTTCGTAAGCAAGAAGAATCTCTGCAGGCCAGTAAATGGCATTTTGGTTGGGGAACATGGGTGAATAATAGATTGCTTCCATATTGGCATTGCCTGTTACCTCACGAGCGGTATCAACAATAGCCTTCATATTGGTTTTAAAGGTTGCAACAGCCTGTTCTTGAGTAATTGCTTCGCCTTTATTAACTCTGTTAATGAAGTTGTTGCAATCATTTACACCAAATCCGGTAAGAATAAGGTCGGGCACTACCTGATTGCCTTCTTCATCCTTCCAAAGGGCTAGACGTTTAGCAATATTCTCTGCGCCCCAAGGTGCAGTTTTACCGCCAAGAGAGAGGTTTTTAAAATTAATAGTAGCATCAGGATACAACTCTTTGAGTTTTGCCTCAAGCATTTGAATCCAAGTAGGAGCAAAAGGTGCAACGTTAATGTTGTAACGGGTGATGTAATTACCCTCGGTATTGGTTTCATCATAAATCTTAATATCAGGATTCATACCCGATGAACTCCAACCGCAGGAAATAGAATCACCATAAACAACAATATTTACTTCCTCGCCCTTTTCAAGCTTGGTCATAACGTTGTTAATGTAAGCGTACTGTGATTCGGGAGCAACAGGAGTATAACCCTCTGCAAAGGTAGTAGAATGCTTGTAGGTTACGCTGATTGCATATTTAGGATAGGTGGTATCACCTGTAAGAACAACGTATCTGTCATCCTTAGTCTTCCAATCACCCTCGGTATCGGTAACAAGAGAGGTTGCCCAAACAGGGATGCGTCCGCCCTCTAAACGTTTAATCATACCATCCTCGGTAATCTCAAAGTCATAACCCTCAATATAGTTTGTTCTAAGGTCATATGAGCGGAGAGAAACAATTTCATCAACGGGGTAAAGTAACTTAACGATATCCTTATCGGGAGTAAAGAGGGCAGTTTCATGGTAAACTGTGTCACCCTCCCAAACGGGTTCGGAGTAAACGTCAAGATTGTTTACGTTAAGTTTTCTGCCAAATTCATCTTCATCATAATTGGGAAGATTTTCATCACCATCAAAACGAACGGAGAGGGTGTTTTCTTCGCCTAAGTATACGGTGTAGATACCATCAGCATCAGGAACAACAGTTTCACCGTTAAAGGTAACAACGGCATCGGTATCCATATTGTCAATTACCTTAAAGATAAACTCCTGATCAAGGTAAAATGCGTTTAAATCGCCGTTAATAGGTGCAATAGATGCACAAGATTTCATATCAAAATTCATAGTTGTTGGTTTGGTTTCAAACATAGTCATATCATCAATATATGACCAAGAGTTGATATTACCCGTAGCATTATAAACGGTCTGGCCAATAACCAAGTAAACTTTATTTAGATTCATAGAATTAAAGACGTGAGTAACCTTTATCCAATTTTTACCATCGTGAACGGTTGTTAAGGCCTTGCTGTCTAAATAAAGGTTAGTTGCCTGATTAAGAGCAGCGGTTGAGCCCGAGCCCTTAGCACCTGTATTAACGGTAGTAGCAATAGCACTTAATGCGATTGTATTTTGAAGTCCCTCTTGTTTGGGAGCTAAAATCCAATAGCTAAGAACATAATCGGTATTAGGCTTAACGTCAATACCCATAGAAGCGGTCCACCAATTGTTTTTAAGTTCAATGGATTTATCTCCGCTATGTGATTTAGCATTAGAAATTATTGCATTTACGCTATTATCACTTGCGGTACCACCTGCAGTTTGCTCTATTGCCTCGCCCTTATTATCATAAATGGTTTCTTCAAAGGTCTGACCTAAATAACCGTCGTTTTTATTACCGCCGAAGTATACGCCGGAGGGGTAGTCTGCACCGGTATATTTAAGATTAGCGCCGTTTTCGTAAATCTCATAAGAGGCGGCATAGGTTAAAAGGTTGTTGTTTTGAACCTTTGCATAAAGACCCTCTAAAGAACCTGTAACAACAAACTCTTTATCGGTAGAAATAAGAGTATCGTCTGCATTATACCAACCAAAGAAGGTATAAGCACCTATTTCATAATTAACGATTGCAGTTTTTGTTCCTGTATAGATATCTTTTTCGACAAAAGCTTCTACAGATGCGTTTTTAGCAATCTCTTCTGAAACCGCTTCACCGTTTTTATCAACAATCTTAACGTCAATAAATTCGGGTTTTTCTTCAGGAACCAAAGAAAGTTCATCGATATAACAATCCGGATTTGTAGACTGTGGGCAGATACACAAATAAAGTTTTTCAAAATTGCCACTATTGAAAGTATATGTTACTTTTTTCCATTCGCTGTTGGTAAGAGCGATGTCCCGGTCTTTTGCAATAGCAACTATATTGGGAAAATTGCCTATTGCATCTATAAAACCGCTTGCGTTTGGCGAATTATCAATAGGTGTAACAGTAGTGACCTTTTGGTTAAGGTTTACTGTTGTAGCAACACCCATATATTTAAGAGATATGTCAGATGCACTTTTTATAAAGTACGTTAAAGTATAATTAGTGTTGGGCTCAACAACTAAACCGGATACCATTGGGCGGCTACCAAAAGTAAATCTAAGAGAAGTATTGCCTTTATAAGCGGCATCGGTACTTGTAACCATTTTGGATGACCCAATCTTTTCAGGGGTACCGGAATTATATTGCTGATAAGGATAACCGTATTTATCGTAGATAACTTCCTCATAGGTTGCACCATAATAACCTGCGTTTTTGGTTAGACCCCATTCATTAGCATCGGGATATTTGGTGTTATCAGTAACCTGTAAAGATGTGTTATTTTCATAACCTTCAAAGGAAGCAGAGCCCTCTAAAATATTTCTGCTTAGGATTTTTGCATAAACACTCTCTAAATCGCCATCATAATCGTAAAACTCTTCTTTGCTTAAAAGATTATTATTTGCATCATACCAACCAATAAAGGTGTATGCGCCACTTTCTTTCTCAAAGTCAAGGTCTAAAAGATATGATCCATCAAAATCCTCTGTCACTGAAGCTTTAGCATAAATATTTGCAGCTGAGGCGTCATCTAAAGCTACGCCATCGGTATTCACAAATTTTACAGAAACAGTTTCAGCTTCTTCCTCAGCAGTAAGGCAAAGCTCATCAACCCAGAAGGTTTCGGTGTTATGAGGAGCAACTGCAAAGTAAAGTTTTTCAAAATTGCCACTGTTAAAGGTGAGGGTCATTTTTGTCCACTCATCATTAACAAGGGGATTCTTATCATCCCTGATATTTTTGTCTAAGGCATAAGCATCGTTAAAAGCAGAAACATAAGTTTTTGACATACCACTCAAGGGCTTTGTGTTGCCATCTGCCGCAGTAGGAGTAGCACCATTACCAATGTTAAGGGTGGTAACAACGCCGGTTTTAGATACAACTTGATTATCAGCATCGATACCGTTTATGTAGTATGAAAGGGTATAGTTGGTGTTAGGCTTAACATCCATACCCATTACAATAGTTCTGTAGCCACAGTTTATTTTAAGAGAATTACTACCCGAATAAGCTTTGGCGTCATCAACCACTGCCGCATTTGTCGCAATGTTCTCGGTAGAACCGGTAGCCGCTTGCATGTAAGCGTTTCCGTTAACGTCATATATGGTTTCTGCATAGGTTGCACCATAATAACCTGCGTTTTTGTTTGAACCCCACTCGCCATTCTCGGGATATTTGGTGTTATCTTTAACAACTAAAGAGGTAGCTTTTTCAAAATTCTCAAAAGAACCTGCTTTATCTTCTAAAATATTTTTACTTACAAATTTAGGTGTGTAAATATCTATGGAATTTGCAGTAAAGGTTATGGTTTCATCGCGTGTAATAAGCTCATCGCCCTTAAACCAGCCTGCAAATTTATTTGCATCTTTATTATAATCGGCGGTGGCAACAACTGTATCGCCAAGACCGGCAGCAAGAACCTCTTTACCATCTACGGTGAATTTTGCTCCGCCGTACTCGTTACAGTTTTCGATTTTCTCACCATTTTTATAAAATTCTGCTTCACCAATGGGATCTGCATAATGTTTAAGAGAAACGTCATCAATATACATACCGTTTTTGCGGTAGTTTTTGCCGTTATCACCACTGCTTAAACTAGTGCTATCGTGATACAAGTTTAATACTGTGAAATCAACGTCAACAATGGAGAAGTTCTCTCTTGTAGGTGCAGGGTCAACATTTTTAGTAGCTTTAAATACAAGCTCAACGTCTGTCCACTCGGTAGGATTTTTAAGATGAACGTAAATCTGATTGTCACTACTTGCATAGGTATAGGTAAAATTACCTGCAGAATCAATAACTTCGAGTTTATATTTGTTGTAAGCATAGTCTACAAGTTGAACGCCATCCTCGGTTTGTAAACCGGAAAAACCAATGGTGAATTTTGTAGTATTCTCATTGCCTTTTACCTTTGCTTTAAAAGTAAAGGTGCCCTCGTCATCATTAAAACGAAAAGCTTGTAGCAAGGTTTGGTTAATACGACCAAGATGATTAGTCTGATTATCAGGCTGTACCACAACCGTTGAACATGCTGTAAAATATTTTGCATAATCAGTTTCGGTTGCTTTGGTAATCTCATCGGTTTCTTCGTTGTAATCGATAAGATCTCCATACGTAGCATAGCTTAAACCGCCTGTCATACGTAACCACTTACCATTTAGTAAGGTATATGGATCTTTCACGAATTTAATAGAGTCCATATTTGTTCCAACCGGACTTAAAGTGATATCTTCAAAATCGCCGTTGGAAAGTAGCTCGCCGGGAATAGTCTCAGCATGAGCCACCGTTACTGTAAACATACAGGTAATGGTTGAGATTACCATAAGTATGGACAGTAACATCGCTAATGACTTTTTCATAAATTTTCCTCCTCTTTTTTGTGCATATTGCATACATTCTGTTTTACAATATGCTATTATGC
>JAZSJA010000070.1:0-3275 GCA_045534095.1 Acutalibacteraceae bacterium
ACAAAATACGCCCTTAAATTCTCATATCTTGTAGATGCTACCATAGCTGATAAAAATTTAATTAATATATACGGTATTTTTAATTATGCAGCAGATGGTGCAAAGTTAGATAAAAATACTACTACTAATGCTGAAGGTTATTTAAACTATGTTGCTACTGGTGGATATGCATTTTTAGATAATAATGGTGAGGGTACTACTGATTATAAAAATAATGGCGTTAGACAAATTACCACTAAGGATAAGGCTAACGTATGGTATACCGCTACTGTATACTTTAACACTACCGAGGTTAAAGATACACTTGCCTTTGTAATCAAAACTTATTACGACAATACTTATTTAGATAAATTCCAATTAGTTGAAGTAGATTATACCAACCCTGCTCAAGATGTGAGTGCACCTGTAATTGAGGGTAAAACTAAAGAAGGTCCTTTTGAAACTGAAAATACAACATCATATCTCTATTATGATTGTGATGCTACAGATTATGCTGCATATTTAACAACTTTAGAAAGCAATGGATTTGTTAAATATTCAACTAATGCCTATGGTGATAATGAATTTGCCGTTTATACAAAGGGCAATACAACCGTAAACGTAGCATATACTCCAAATAACGGTACAATCCTTGTTAGTGAGAATGCAACTGATACCTTGCCTACCACCAAAGAGCAAAACGTTTATGAGAACAAAGGACTTCAACCCCTTATTATTCAGCTTGACCACAACAATACAACTAACGGCGGTATCGGTATGTCTTATATCGTTCGCCTTGCTGATGGAAGTTTTATTATTGTTGATGGTGGTCATACCGAAACCAAGTATGATAATGCTAACATAATTTACAATAAACTTCGTGAGTATGCACCTACCGGCGAAATTAAAATTGCCGCTTGGCTTATTACTCATTGTCATAGTGACCATATAGGTGGATTTATCAGTTTTGTAGAGCGTTATAGTAATGAGGTTAATATTGAGCAGGTTATTTATAATGCAGCCTCATATGCTCAGTTTAAAGCAAACGCTGATGCTTCAAGTAAGGCAACACAAAAAGAAGCAATTCTTCCAAGTTAC
The DNA here is from genome assembly GCA_045534095.1 of Acutalibacteraceae bacterium. Lineage (GTDB taxonomy): Bacteria > Bacillota > Clostridia > Oscillospirales > Acutalibacteraceae > UMGS1279. Next base: position 1,078 of record JAZSJA010000070.1, read on the forward strand.
ATTAACCAAGATGCCTTTACTGCAACTATTGCACTTTTAAAACTTAACGGCACTAAGATTTCTACCTGCCATAGCGGTTATGAGTATAATATTAGAAATGCTGTTATCAACGTTATGTTCACAGTAGAAGATGTTTTCCCCAAGGTATTCGCTAAAGATCATAACGACGCTAACAATACCACTACTGTATTTAAAATTTCCTTTACTGATGAAAACGTTGACCAAACTTTACTTATTACCGGCGATAGCGCTAACCCTGAATGCACTGCAATGTATGCTAAATATACCGGCGATGAGTTAAAATCAACATTTGTACAGGCAATTCACCATGGTATTTCTTGTGGTACATATGAACTTTATGAAAAAATGGATCCCGAAGTTGTGCTTTGGCCCGGAGCTCAGACTCGTGTAGTAACGCAACTTTATCAAGCACAGAACCAATATTTCGTTTCTGAAAATAGCAACGTAAAAGAGATTGTTCTTTCTGATTACGGTACCAGAACCTTTGCACTTCCTTACACCGCTCCCGAGGGACTTACCGGTATAGGAAGATTTACCATTCCTGATGATATTGAAAACGCAAATGCTGTTGAATATTCTTTTGGTACTTCAGTTCGCAAAGCTGAGGGAGATATCAAACAAGCACTCCGCTTTAAGTTTGGTATGCCTGTTCAGATTCTTGAGGGACAAACCGCAAGCGGATACAAAGTTGTTGAGTATGGTACAATGGTAAGCGAATCCGCTAACAACCTTAATTATTATTCCGGTAATTCTGCTTACGTTAAAAATAACGGAGTAAAAACCTTTAAGGCTGAAGCTTATAATAAGAAAACAAATAAAAATATTGTTTTTGACTATTATAACTATTCCGAATATGATGATGGCGTACATCGTTTGACCGACTTTACTTGTGCACTTAATAACATAGGTGTAGGTAAGGATGGTAAAACCGATTATACTAAGTATGATACAACCTATTATGCTCGTGTATACGTTGTTTTTGAAAATGCAGAAGGCGATACCAAAATTTACTATGGTTCTACAAAATCTGCAAGTGTGTTTGATACAATGCTTACAATTTTAAAAGCTACCGGAACTGATGACCAAACCGTTTCAGATAAGGCATATGTAAAAGATTTCCTTGGCGGTAAAATAGCAGGATTTGAAGCAGATGCCGAGGCTATTAAAACTGTTTGGAACAGTAATGCTACTCGTACCAAAACTTATACAGTAGAGTAATTTAAAATTAGTTTTATAGTAAAAAGTAACAAAGCCCTCCGTTATTACGGGGGGCTTTGGTTATGGGGGGAGAATTTGCACTGAATTTATTGTATTATTTTCTTAAATGGAGGTAATGCAAATGATAAAAGAATATGGATATATAAGGGTATCCAGCATCGATCAAAATGAAGATAGACAGCTTATTGCAATGAGTGAGAAAAACATTTTAAAAAATAATCTCTATATTGATAAGCAGTCGGGCAAGGATTTTAATAGGCCGCAGTATAAAAAAATGGTTAAAAAATTAAGGGAGGGCGATTTGCTTTACATTCTAAGTATAGATAGATTGGGTCGTAATTATGAGGAGATTCAAAAACAGTGGCGTATTTTAACAAAGGACATTGGTGTTGATATTTGCGTAATAGATATGCCTCTTTTAGATACCAGAAACGGTAAGGATCTAATGGGTACCTTTATTGCAGATTTGGTACTTCAAATACTTTCTTTTGTAGCACAAAGCGAAAGAGAAAATATAAAAAAGCGACAAGCCGAAGGCATTGCCGCCGCAAAAGCAAGGGGAGTAAAATTTGGTAGACCGGAGATTAAAGCACCTAAAAATTTTGCAAAAACAGTAAAGGCGTGGGAGCAAAAACAAATATCAATTTCCGAAGTGCTAAGGATAACAGGCCTTGCCGAAGCGACCTTTTACCGCCGCCTTAAAGAGCATAGAATAAAAATGAACAAATAAATTGTAGTTTGAAACGCGTGGCGTTTCATCCAATGACGACATAGTTTGTGCAATTGATTTAGCCTTTACCCCGCGGCCGGAAAGATATAGATAAATTGTAGTTTGAACGTAGGAATGGTGGGTGTAATTTGTAGGGTATGGCGTTTACGACATACCGGAAAAGGTTAGAAATAAACGGGGCGTCGAAAATCGCCGCCCCCTACAATTTTCACCCAACATTCGCACGATA
>JAZSJA010000123.1:0-23334 GCA_045534095.1 Acutalibacteraceae bacterium
GTGAAAATTAAATTCAATTATTTTATAAAATATGGTATTTATGCGGAAAAATCAATATTAAAATCAAATTTGTACGAAACCTTTTGCGGTATGTCGTAAACGCCATACCCTACAAATCACACCCACCATTCCTACGTTCAAACAACAATTTATCGCTCACTTTCCGGCCGCGGACGATTCCTCACAGTGTGGGGAAATGTCACGAAGTAACAAAGGGGACAGGCACCCGTCAGGCGGTGACTGAGCAATACACACAAAACTTGTTCGGAATAAAATTATTCATTATTCATCAGCCGAAGGCGACTTCATTAGCGAAGCGGCTTCATTATTCAATCTGTCCATTAATCTTGACAAGTTTCATACAAACGAAAAATCCGCCCTCTTTCGAGAACGGATTTTCGTTTGGTGGGAGCGGGTGGATTCGAACCACCGAAGTCGAAGACAACAGATTTACAGTCTGCCCCCTTTGGCCACTCGGGAACACTCCCATATTCAGTTTACTTTGGTTACTAGCTTAAAAAAGTGGAGCTGGTGGACGGACTTGAACCCCCGACCTGCTGATTACAAATCAGCTGCTCTACCAACTGAGCTACACCAGCAAACCAAAGTGCCAAAATAATATACCACAAATCATATGCTTTGTCAAGAGTAAATTTCAAATTTTTTAATTTTTTTATAATTTTTTTGTTTGAGTGGAATTTTTTGCTTCATTTAGGAGAATTTTAAGTTCCTTTATTGCATAATTTAAGGGTGTGTGATATATTAAATGAAAATATGGGAGATGATTTTATGCAATTAAAGGTCATAAGCTTTAATATTCGGTGTTGTGATGATAGAAAACACAATTCCATAGCCGAACGCGCCCCAAGACTTTTTGAGGTAACCTCTCATTACGGCGCAGATATAATTGGGTTTCAGGAATACAGACCGAAATGGGAGCAACACATAGAAAAGTATTACGGTGATAAATATGATATGTTTTTAAAATATCGCAATAACACCGTTGACGTGGAGGCTTCCCCCATACTTTGGCGAAAGGATAAATTCGAGCTTATTAAAACCGGATATTTTTGGCTATCCGACACCCCTGAAAAGGAATCCCGCGGCTGGGATAATCTTTACCATTGTTATCGTATGTGCGTTTACGTTATTTTAAGGGAAAAGCACACAAAAAAGACCTTTACCGTTATGAACACCCATTTTGGATTTGGGGATAAGGGTCAGGTTAAAAGTGTTAATTTAATTTATGATTACAGCAAAAAAATATCTGACTACCAAACCTTTATTGTTGGTGATTTTAATATGACACCTACAAGTGTGGGTTATGGTGAGATGGTAAAACGTTTCAGGGATGTGAACGCCTGTACCACAAATGATTTGCGTTCCACCTTTCACGATTACAAGCCTGAAAAAACTAAAGATGCACATATTGATTACTGTTTTATTGATGAAAATATAACACCCATCAGCCAGACTCTTATTACCCAAACTGTAGACGGTAAATTTCCATCAGACCATTTTGGGCTTTTTATTGAATTAGAACTTTAAATATGCAAGGCTAAAACAAAGAAAAAAAGCACCCTTTTCCGTCAGAGGAATAGGGTGCTGAAGTTTTTTAAAAGGAATTTTTATTCTTCATCCTTTTTTGGTCCCCAAAGGCCCAAATTGGGGTAGGGCGTGCCTAGTACCGTGATATCTTCTTTGGCGAAAATCTGTTTTGCATTGGTCACAAAATCATCAAAGGTTAGTGTTCGCCTTTGTATTGTAGGTGGTGCATCAAGGGAGATTTCGTAAATCCACGCACCATTATATCCAATGCAGTTAAAGGCATCTATAATATTTTTCCAATCCAAAACGCCCTCTCCGGGAAGCCAATGTCGCTCGTTAATATTATCTCGGTCGGAAACGTGGATGGTTATAATTTTGTTCCCGATTTTTTTAATATATTCGGCGGTATCATCAATTAAAGAGTGGTTTAAATCAAGGCAAACTTTCAGCTTATCGTTGGCACTTAACATATCTAAATGCTCTTCGAGTTTATTGCCAAGGCAGGTGCGAGGTAGATTTTCAAGGGCTATTTTAACACCTTTAGGGTGGGCGTATTCGGCAAGCTCGTTAAGGCAATACTTTGCGTGCTTGATTTTTTCGGGTCGTTCTGCCTGGTCAAAGGGTTCAGGCGTGTGGGTGGGGTGAATAACCACCTTATCCATACCTATATCTGAGATTTTATCCACAAGCCACCTAAACTCATTGAGGGCACGTTTATTGCTATCGGTATCCAGCGAGGAAATATCAAAGGTTGGTTGCATATGAGAGTGAATTGACCAAAGCTCAATGCCCGTTTTTTCGGAAATCTCCTTAGCTTTTTTGAAATCAAAATTCTCATAGTTATTGATACTTATTTCTATAGCATCCATTCCTGCTTTTTTCATAGCTTCAAAGGATTCTACGGAAATGGGCTTTTTGGGGTCGCCTGCGGCAATACCGATTTTATACATACTATCAATCCTTTAAAATGATATTTATATAGGGAATTATAGCATATAGTTTTTTGGTTTTCAATAGGATTTAAAACAACTTTACCAAATTTTATTATTATAGTTCTTAATGGTATCATCTGCCGAAAAATGTGATGCAGCTGCTATATTTTTAAGGCATTTTTCGGCATATATACGACTGTTTTTGTAGTCCTCGTTTGCCTTTAAGCGAGCCGAAAAATAGGAGGGATAATCAAGCAAAACCTTATATCTGTCGGCGGGCGAATCGAGGCCGAATAAAAGGGATTTGAAGATAGCTGAAAAATCACCAAATGGGCCTTCCTTTAAAAGGTCTACTACTCGGCTGATTCGGTCATTTGTGTAATATATATCCATTGGGTCATATTTTTCAAGCTTTTGCAGTTCTTCTTTTTTTGCACCAAAAATATAGTTGTTTTCGTAACCCGCATAATCAACTATTTCAATATTTGCACCATCCAACGTGCCTATGGTGGGTGCACCGTTAAGACTCAGCTTCATATTTCCCGTACCGCTCGCCTCGGTGCCGGCGGTGGAAAGCTGTTCGGATAAATCGGCGGCGGGAATAATTTTCATTGCTTTTTTTACATTGTAATCGGGAATAAAAAGAACCTTAAAATATTTTTTTGCAGTTTCATCATTTTCAATGAAGCTTGATACCGAACCTATTAGCTTTATAATTTGTTTTGCGTTGTAATAACCGGGTGCCGCCTTACCGGCAAAAATAAAGGCGGTTGGGTAAAAGTCTTTCAGTTCGCCGTTTTTAAGGTCTAAATAAAGTCCAAGTACCGCCAAAATGTTAAGAAGTTGTCGCTTGTATTCGTGTATACGTTTTATTTGAACGCTAAACATATAATCGGTGTCAAGGGATAGGTTTAAAGTATCCTTTAAATATCTGGCAAGCTCTAATTTATTTTGTGTTTTGATTTTTGCAAGCTCGTCTAGGTCGGCGATGGAATTGAATTCTTTGATTTGCTCCAAAAGAGGTAGATTTTCTCGCCATGCTGTACCGATTCTTTGGTCGGCAAAATTCGAAAGATTTTCATTGGCAAGGCACAACCATCTTCTGTGTGAAATGCCGTTGGTGATATTCAAAAATCTTTCAGGGTAGATATTATAATAATCCTTAAATATGGATTCTTTAATGATTTCGCTGTGAATTTTTGCAACACCGTTTATTTTATGGCTTACAAAAACCGCCATATTCGCCATATGAATAACACCGTTTTTAATTATGGCAAGTTTATTGAAGTCGTTGGTGTTTTCTATAGTTTTTCGCAAATGGTTGTTAAGCATAACTATATAAGGGTATACCTTAGGCAAAACCTTACAAAAGGTATAAACGTCCCAACGTTCAAGTGCTTCTGCCATAACGGTGTGATTTGTGTACGAAAATATTTCGCCTAAGATTTTAAATGCAGCTTCAAAATCCTTTCCGTAATCTTCACACAGTATTCTTAAAAGTTCAGGAATTGCAACGGTGGGGTGGGTGTCGTTAAGTTGAATTTTTATATATTCGCCAAGATAAACTATGGGTTTGCCCGTTTTTTTAAAATCCTTTAATATTGAAGCAAGGGAAGCGGCAGTGAAAAAATATTGTTGTTTCAGGCGAAGTTCTTTGCCAATAGGGGTATTGTCGGGCGGGTATAAAAAAGCCGATATGGCTTCGGCCTTGTTTTTGCTCCAAAATGCCCCTGAAATATCACCCGAGGCAAATTTTTGAAAATCAATAGGATATAAAGGTTCGCTTTGCCAAAGACGTAGGCGATTTATTCGATTTTTTCCCACAACCGGAAGATCAAATGGCACCGCTAAAACGCTAAAATCCCCGAAATTAACGACCACCGAATCTTTTGGATGTGCTTTTTCAAGAGTGGAGTCGTGTTGCCAAAAATCGGGAGCCTCCGTCTGTTCAAAATTTTTTATATTTTGTTTAAAAATACCGTAGCGATAGCGTATACCGTAACCATCAAGGGGAATATCGGATGCCGCCGCAGAATCCATTAAACAGGAGGCAAGCCTTCCAAGGCCTCCATTACCCAAAGCGGGATCTTTTTGTGATAACAAGGTGTCAAAATCAAATCCCTTTTTAAGAAAAATTTCCTTTATTTCTTTAGATAAATCAAGGGTAGCGAGGCTGCTGGTTATGAAATTTCCGGGTAAAAATTCTGCCGAAAAGTAAGCCGCTTTGGGTTCGCCGCTTTTCCTTTGGGGTAAACTGCAAAATACGTCTAATAGAGCTGCAGTTACTGCTCGGCTAAGTTCATTTTTGTGATTTTCGGAGTGTTTGTCGGTTATTTTTTCAAGATTTTTTTCAAGGGATTTTTTAAAAATTTCTTTCATAGTTCAAAAACTAATCCTTTCGCAAATCGTTTCTTTTGTAAGTGTCGGCAATGGAGCGGATTTCATCGGCAAGAGAGTCGCCGGGATTTTCTGTTATTCGCCAGAGCCAGTTGTTTTCTAAGGTGGCGGGGGTGTTTATTCTGGCACTATCATCAAGGCCCAAATAATCGTAGAGTGGTATTATTACGGTGTTTGCCCGGCTTTTATGACACTCCTTAATCAAGGCCTTTGCAAGATTTTCCGTCCTTTCCAAATTCATATATTTTTTTGCAAAATCTATCGTTTGTTTATCAGCAGATGCAAAAAATCCCGCTGCCGTTTGATTATCGTGAGTGCCGCTATAGACTACTGAATGTTTTGGAATATTGTGTAGCAAATTGGGGTTGTTGGAGCCATCAAAAGCAAACTGCAAAACTCTCATACCGGGGAACCCGGTTTTTCGTATGAGGTTTTTTACTTCTCGAGTTACAATACCTAAATCCTCGGCAATGAATTTTATCTCTCCTGCCGCAGAGGTTATTGCATTGGCAAGAAGCTTTTCAGGTCCTATTAACCATTTGCCGTTGACGGCATCTTTGGAGTTATAGGGTATGGAGTAGTAATTGCAAAAACCAATAAAGTGGTCTATTCTTATTACATCAAAAAGCTCCGCTTGACGGGAAACTCTGCATTTCCACCACGAAAAGTTTTCGCCTTTGTGTTTGTCCCAACTATATAGCGGATTGCCCCATAGCTGACCGCTTTTTGAAAACATATCGGGAGGCACTCCTGCAACCGAAAGGGGAATCCCGTTTTCATCAAGAGAAAACAAATGAGGATTCGCCCATAAATCGGCACTATCGTCTGAAACGTAGAGCGGTATATCGCCAACAAGCAAAATGCCTTTTTCCTTAGCGTAGGTTTTTAGTTCTTGCCATTGGGCATCAAAGGCGAATTCTAAAAAAGCGAAAAAGTCAGTTCGTTCTTTAAGATTTTTTTCTGCAAATAAAACAGCATCTAAGGTTTTTGTATTGAATTTTGGGAAGTCTTTTCTGCCACGCTCGTCGAAAAATTCTTTAATTGCTCTGAAAATCGCGTAATCGTAAAGCCAGTATTTGTTTTTATTATAAAAATTTTCAAATTCCTTTTTTTGATTAGATGAGGCAAATTTTTTAAACCCCGAAAAGACCTCTTCTAATAGAAATTTTCTGGTAGCAAAGAGATTGTTGTAATCAACCTTGCCTGTGTTTGGTGACTGAAATTTTTTTAAAAGGGCAGAATTTATCCACCCTTTTTCCAAAAACCACTCAGGATTTAAAAAATAACTGTTACCCGCAAAGGCCGAAAGACACTGATAGGGACTGTTGCCGTATCCGGTTGGGCCAAGGGGCAAAAGTTGCCACATATTGGCACCCGAACGGCATAAAAAATCTATAAAGTTTTTTGCGGGTTCGCCCATAACTCCTATGCCGTATTTACTGTTAAGAGAGAATATGGGCATTAGTATTCCGTGCCCACGCTTGAAGGGAGCTTGCTTTTTCATAAAATCACCCCTTTACGGCACCTGCCACAACACCTTTGATAATATACTTTTGACAAATTAAATAGAATATAATTATTGGAATTATTGCTAAAACAAGCATAGCCATAAGGGCACCCATATCACGAGAGCCGTAGCCGCCTTGCAGATACTGAATGGCAATGGGAATTGTTTTATAGTCGTTGCCGATTACGAGATAGGGTAGGAGGTAGTCGTTCCAAATCCACATAGTGTTTAAAATTGCTACCGTTACGGAGGTGGGGCGAAGTATGGGAAAGATAACCCTGAAAAATAGTTTTATGGGATTGCAACCATCAACTACTGCTGCCTCTTCAATTTCCATTGGAATACTTTTTACAAATCCTGAAAAGATAAAAACCGAAAGTCCTGCACCGAATCCCAGATATATTAAGATTATGCCAAAGGGATTATCTAAATAGAGCAGGTTTGCGATTTTGGACATTGTAAACATTACCATTTGAAAGGGTACAATCATACTGAAAACAAAAAGATAATAAATAAGTGAGGAGATTTTGTTTTTAGTGCGGATAAGGTACCAGGAGGTCATGGAGGCACCAAGGGTAAGGATTAAAACCGAGCATACGGTTATAAAAATAGAGTAGAAAAAAGCGGTGAAGAAGTCTGTTTTTTCTATTCCGTTTGTGTAATTTTCTCCCCCAACAAAGGTAAGGGAGTTGGGGAGAGAAAAAGGGGCGTCTGTTATATAAAACTGCCCCTTAAAGGAGTTCAGTAAAACTATAATAACGGGAGCTATAAAGACCAGAGAAAGAAATATAAGCAAAATTGTTGTAGCAACATTTTTTCTTTTTTGTCGTTGCATTATGCCTCCACCTCTCTACTGCGGGTAATTCGAAGCTGTAAAAGTGCAAGACCCGCCACAAGTAAAAAGAATACAACACCTTTCGCCTGGCCAACACCCTCGTAACCCATTCTGCCGTAAAAGGTGCTGTAAATATCAAGGGCGAGCATAGAGGTTTCGCGGTTAGGTGCACCTGCCGTAAGAGCTAGATTTTGGTCAAAAAGCTTAAAGGCATTTGTCAGTGTTAAAAAGGTGCATATGGTGAAAGATGGCATTGTAAGAGGAAGGGTTATTTTCCTTAAAATTTGAGATGGGCGAGCTCCATCGATTTTTGCCGCCTCAATCAGTTGGGGCGGTATATTGTTAATTCCTGCTATATAGATAATCATCATATAACCTATCATTTGCCAGTTGGTAAGCACAATAAGACCCCAAAATCCGTAGTCTGCACTTGCCGTTATATCCGCACCAAAAAACAGTAAAACTCCGTTTATAATAACCTGCCAGATATATCCAAGTACAATGCCGCCAATAAGATTAGGCATAAAAAACACCGCTCTGAAAAAGTTGGTACCACCAATTCCTTTTGTTAGAGTTAAAGCCAGTAAAAAGGCGAATAAATTTACTGTTATTATTGCAACTGCGGCGAATTTTACGGTAAACCACAAAGCATTTATGAAATTTGAGTCATCTGTAAAGGCGGCAATATAGTTTGAAAAGCCTGTGAATTCGGCATCGGTTACGGTGGTGAAATTAGTAAAGGAGAGGTATATTCCAAGCAGAAATGGTATTAAAAATGCTACTAAAAAAGCCAAAAACGTGGGCAGAGCAAAAATAGTAAAATATCTGCTTAAATGTTTGTGCATAAAAATAAATCCTTTATCGGTTTTCTTTTTTCCAATCTGTTACCATATCGTTTTTTACGTCCTCGAAGGTTTTTGAACCTCGTGCGTAGTTCAATAAAGATGCACCAAAGTTCTCTTTAAAGGTTTGACTTGGGAAAATGGTGAAGTTCCAAGGTATGGTTTTAAGTTGGTCGTCGTTCATATAACGTATAATTTCCTTTGCCAAGGGGTCGGTTGGTGCCTCGTTTTCATTAAAGGTGGAGAATGGGGTAATATAATCTAATTTTTCGGTAACCAATTTTTTGCCGGTTTCACTTGAATATAGCCAGTATAAAAATTCTTCCGCTAATTTTTGCTGGTGTTCAGATGCGTTTTTGTTAATGCAAAGATAGTTTTCGGTACCTATGCAAAGACCTTGGGATTCCTCGCCCTTAATACCTGTATAAATGGGTAAAAATTTAATGTTTTCTTCCTTTACGGTGTTACCTGAAACGTCTTTGATTTGGCTCCAAGCCCAGTTGCCGTTTTGAATCATCGCACATTCGCCAAGGGCAAATTCTGCCATGGAATCGGCCACAGTTTTGCTTCCTAAAAGATTTTTTTCGGTTACGGAATTGTTGATATATAAATCGAAGATGTTTTTGTAATTTTCTGAAAATTCAAAATCGATTTCCTTTGCAGCGTCTTTGGTGAGATCGGTGTTGTTTTTTTCGAATTCGTAGTGTAGGGGGATGTTTGCAAGATGAGTTTGCCAACGCCAATCCTCGCCGGCTTTAAGGGATGTGGAGCCAAAAACGCCCTTAATTCCAAGTTCTTTTTTGTGAGCAGTCATATCCTCAACCACCGCTTTAAGGGTAGCAAAGTTTTTGATTTCGTCGGCAGATTTTATATCTACTTTTTTGTTTTCGAGGGCAAAATATTTATCTAAAATTTCGGCGTTGTAGATAATTCCATAACCCTCAACAACGTAAGGAACGGCGTATACTCCATCCCCATCCTTAATGGCTAAATCCTTGTCGGTAAGTGCATTATAAATGGCGGTATCTTTAATATCCTTGCAGTAGTTTTTCCAGTTGGCGTAGCCCTTGGGGCCATTCACTTGGAAGATGGTTGGTGCAGATGATTTTGCCATTTCTGATTTTAAGGTTTGCTCATAGGTGCCGGAAGCGGCAGTAACTACCTTTAATTCTATGCCTTTTTCTTCTTTATATACCTTTGCGATTTCTTTGTACGCATCGGCAGTTTCGGGTTTGAAGTTAAGGTAGTAAATGGTATCGGACGATTCTTTGTTGCAACCGCCAAGCACCGATAAGGTAACTAGCAATAAAGTTACAACTGTTAAAAATGATATTGCTTTTTTCATAAAAATAGCCTCCAATTTTTTATTGTGGTAATAGTTTTACCAAAAAAACAAAAAAATTTCAAAAAAGACTTGATTTTTAATAAAAGAAGTTGTATAATATCAAGGTCGCAAATGAATATGTATGGAGAGATGGCTGAGCTGGACTAAGGCGCACGACTGGAAATCGTGTTCAGGCTTAAACCCTGCCGGGGGTTCGAATCCCCCTCTCTCCGCCAAACGAAAATCCGTTCTCGTAAGAGGGCGGATTTTCGTTTTATTCTTGGCTTAATTATTCAATATTCATTTTCTTGCTAATTTCAAATTTAATTTTATAAAATTTTATTAAAAGTTTATTTTGCTGTTGAATTATGCTAAGAACTGTTTTATTATAGATACAACAAAAATAAAAAATGAGGTTATTTATGACAGCGGAAATTATGGGACAGATATTCAGTATCGTGGGTATGGCTTTAACGATTGTGTCCTTCCAGATGAAAACAAAAAAGCAGATTCTTATGATGCAAACGGCAGGCTCTGCTTTTTTTATGGCCAGCTATATTCTCTTTGCAAGCTGGGCGGCAGTTTGCCTGAACATAGTATTTCTAATTAGAAATATCGTATTCTATTTTAAGGATAAAAAATGGGCCTCTCACGGAATTTGGCTTTATTTAATTTTGGCTTTGGTGGTTGTTGCCGGCTCTTTGGGCTTCAAAACCTACTTCGATATTATACCTATTATAGGTTCAATATTCGGCACCATAGCGGCATATATGAAAAAGGAAAATATGTTTCGCTTGCTAAAGCTCGGAGATTCTCCATGCTGGTTGATTTATAACATATCAATTCCATCAATCGGCGGAAGCATCTGCGAAGTCATCAATATCATATCAATTGTAATAGGCCTTATCAGATACAGGAGCGATGGCTTTTTAAACAAAAAACAGAGAGGATAACTTAAAAATGACAGACTTACGCATAGAAAAACTAACGCTGCCCTCGGTGGACTTTAACGGAGTAAGCTCTCTTCCCTCAATATCTGAAAATCTAAGACTTTCCTTTATGCAAAATGAATTTGAGCTTGGTGAGGATGACGGACTTTTCATCAATTACGGAATGGTGGATTACGCTTTTCCATATAAGGCTCAGGACAACTATACCCGCACTCTCACCAACCGTGAGCAAAGCGTCGTCGTTTTGGAAAACGAATTTCTTAAAGCCACTTTTTTCCCACAATTTGGCGGCAAGCTCCATTCCCTCTTTGACAAAAAAGAGAATAAAGACCTGCTATTTTCAAATAGTGTAGTTCGTCCGTGCCATCTTGGCGTTCGTAACGCTTGGATGAGCGGCGGCGTTGAATGGAATTGCGGCTATGTAGGTCATAACGCCTTCACCTGCGATATGATGCATACCGCCGTAACAAAACTTGATGACAAAACCCCTGTTTTAAGATTTTATCAGTTTGAAAGAATCCGCAAGGTAGTCTATCAGATGGATTTCTTCTTACCTGAAGGCTCCAAGCTTTTGTTCGTACGCACCAAAATAATAAATCCCTCCTTTGATGTTGTTCCTATGTATTGGTGGAGCAATATTGCAACGCCCGACGTTCAGGGAAATCGAGTTATTGTACCCGTAAATAACACCTACACAGCAAGAGACTCTCACCCCGTTAAGATAGCTGTACCGGAATATAACGGTATAGACGTAACCTATCCTGCCGATAACGTCATCTCGATTGATTATTTCTGGAATATCCCCGAAGAGGACCGCAAATTCATCTGTCAGGTTGATAAGGATGGATACGGACTTGTTCAGACCTCAACCAAGCGACTTAAAGGAAGAAAGCTTTTCGTATGGGGTAACAGTAAGGGCGGTGACCGTTGGAAGAATTTTCTCACCGCCGATGATGAAAGCGGAAGCTACAACGAAATTCAGGCAGGTCTTGCAAAAACACAATACGAATGTCTGCCTATGCCTCCCAATACCGTTTGGGAATGGGTCGAGGCATACGGTGCAATTCATACAGATTCACAAAAAGCCCACGGCACGTGGAATGAGGCAAAAAGCGAGGCGGCTTGCCGTTTAAATGAACTGATAACCGAAAATGAGCTTGAAAATCTTTTGCGCTCAACCAAAAAAATGGCAAGTAGCCCTGCTGAAAAAATAATTTTTAGTGCAGATGGCTGGGGTGCACTTGAGCAAAAAAGAAAAAAACTTTCTTCCGATAGTGCAATGTGCGATTATCTCGATTTTGGAGAACCCTCTGAGGAGCAAGCCCCTTGGCTCTCGCTACTGCTAAGCGGAACGGTGGGTGAACATAATCCCGAAAATCCCCCCATTTCTTATATCTACGGCAAGGAGTGGACCGAGCTGTTACAGCGTGCAGTTGCACATTTAGATAAGGATAACTGGTTTGCTTGGCTCCAGCTCGGACTTAACACCTTTACCCAAAAGGATTATGAGCGTGCCGAAAAAATGCTTAAAAAATCAATAGAGCTTAAAGAATCCCCTTGGGCTCTCTATTCGCTTGCTATACTTAATCGTGATCGTGGTGAACATAAAAAAGAGGTGGAGCTTATGCTTCGTGCCTTTAACCTACGTCCGGACGACCTTTCTCTTGCCAAAGAGGTTCTACGCTCTCTTTATAACAATAAGGATTTTTATAATCTAAGCAAAGCATATGAGAGTATGCCACCGAAAATCAGGCAAGAGCCAAGGTGTATGTGCTATTACGCCTTTTCCCTTTTGGATAGCGGTAAGCTATCCGCTGCGGAGGAGATTCTTTATAAAGACGGAGGTATTTTACTGCCCGATATCCGTGAGTGTGAAACAATAACCCTTGATTTGTGGGTTGCAACCCAAAAAAAGAAAGCGGAAATCAGCGGCAAAGTCTTTGATGAAAAAAATATAAATCCTCCAACATTTGTTGATTTTCGTATGTTCTCCAATGTTGATTGGCTAAACGGCGGAGAAATAATCAAAGAATAATCCCAAAAAAAAACAAAAGGAGAATAACTATGAATTACACTTGTGTTGATACAGCGGAATTTTTATATCCTGATATAACTGAGTACCAAAGCGGTACCGATAGGGTGCATCTCCTTACTCCTCGTGGCAGTTTTGCCTGTACTCAGATTCTTTTTTCGGGTGTTTCTGCAAAAACTTTGAATATCCGTTTTGAAGGATTTGAACCCGAAGTTTATGAAATGGTTCCGATTTTTGTAGAAGAAAACCATTTGCTTGATGAAACCAATTCACATCCCCATATTCCCGAGCGTGTAGCCCCTTATTACGTTTACGATTGTTTAAAACCTGTTGAAAATTGCGTTACGGTTGGAGATAACGGAGTCTCAGCAATTTATCTTTCAGAGAAAATCCTTTGCGACGCTGAAGTTGGCACTCGCTACGGCAAGATTATAGTGGATGACATTGAAATTCCTGTAGAGATTGAAGTCAGCAGTGCTGTGGTTCCTGATGAATCCTTGGTTATGATTCAGGGATATTCTCAAGATCGTGTATGCAAATATCATAACGTGGAATACGGCACAGATAAGTTCGAAGAGCTTGATACAAAATACCTTGAAATGTTAAGACGAATGAGACAAAATATGCTTTATTGCCCCAAACCTGACGCAAAAGATTTAGGTAATAATGAGTATGAAATTTCATTTGCCAATATGGAAAGCTTTATTAACAAGGCAATGGCTTTGGGATTTGAGTATTTTAACTTTGGCCTCGGCTTCCGTCGCAACTGGAGCGAACCCACTATTTTGGTTAATGGTATGGAATCAATGAGTTTGGAATGCTATTGCTATTTGGCTCAAATGCTCCCCGCTTTGGAAAATTTCCTCAAAGAAAAAGGTCTGCTGGACAAATTTTACCTCGGTGTGGCGGACGAACCTAACGAAACAAACGCTACAGAGCATAGAGCGCTCAGCGGTCTGATAAGAAAATTTGCACCGTCTATCAAGCTTATGGACGCTATGCATTATGGCCCGGTACATGGTTCAATTGATATTTGGATTCTTTTAAGCTCCGACTATCAAGAACATAAAAATGAAGTTGATATATACAGTAAGTACGGAGATGAAATTTGGTACTACGATTGCAATAATCCTCGTGGCGGCAAAACCATAAACAGATTTTTAGATTATGCACTGCTCGCTACACGTTATCATTTGTGGGCGGCTTACCGTTATAATCTTAACGGTTATCTTCATTGGGCAGCAAATTGTTACCAGCCCGGTCAAAACCCTTTCACCGAAAGTTGCCCTGAGCATCGCAATGCCGATTATGTTTGTCACCTCCCCCCGGGAGATACACATATTATTTATCCCGGTGAAAGCGAGCCTTGGATGTCGGTACGTCTTGAAGCATATAGAGCAAGCGCCGAAGAATATGAGCTCTTTAAGCTTCTTTCAAAAACAAACAAAGAAAAGGCCGACGAAATTTGTCGCTCGGTTTGCCGTGAATTTGATGATGTAGACTATAGTCCCCTCGCCTTCCGTGAAGCACGCAACAAACTTATACGTGCACTTGAGGAGCAGGTTAAATAGTTTGAATCAAAGTGTAATACAGACACTTTATTTGTTAACAATTTTGAAATTATATAAATATCTATTGACAAAATCCTTAAAACGCTGTAATATAGTTTTTAAAACTAGATAATCTATTTTTAAGGACTTGATGTTTATGAAAAGAGAAAAAATTATTCGCTTGCAGGGGTTAGGTGAAGAAATTGCCAACTCAGTTTCTCACGGTGTTGGGGCTTTGCTTTCTATGGTGGGTACGGTTGTTTTAATCCTGCGGGGTTTGGAGATGAATAGCACCGCAGCGGTGCTCCTTGGAATATTTTTTGGCGGAAGTCTTACGGTGTTATATTCGGTATCCTGCCTTTACCACTCCCTAAAAAGGAACAGAGCAAAAAAGGTTTTCAGAATTTTAGATCACTGCTCCATTTTTCTGCTTATAAGCGGAACCTACGCCCCTATTTCAGTTTTACTGATTGGCGGAAAAATTGGCTACGCTTTAATAATAGTAAACACCCTTTGTGCCATAATAGGTGTTATTTTAAATGCAATAAATATGAAAAAATGGGAAAAGTTTTCCCTGCTTTTGTACGTAATAATGGGTTGGATGTGCCTTTTCACCCTGAAGCCTTTAATCACGAACTCCCCCGAGGGTACTCTGTGGCTTTTGGTGAGCGGTGGCATAGCATACACCCTTGGAATTATTTTTTACAAGGCAGACGGCAAAAAATATATGCATTTTATTTGGCATTTATTTGTCCTTGCAGGTAGCGTTCTACACTTTTTCTTTGTGCTGAACAGTTGTTATATTTAAAGATTTGAAATTTTTATACAAAAATAAGATAAAAAACAATCGCCGGATAAATTGTAGGCTATCGTGCGAATGTTGGATGAAAATTGTAGGGGGCGGCGATTTTCGACGCCCCGTTTATTTCTAACCTTTTCCGGTATGTCGTAAACGCCATACCCTACAAATTACACCCATCATTCCTACGTTCAAACTACAATTTATCTTTATCTCTCCGGCTGCAGAACTTTTAAAATGCGAAAATTATTATAATGGATAAATTGCAAATACGTGCGACTCTACAAAAAAATAGAACGACCGATTTTTTTGATTTTTCGGTCGTTCTATTATATTTTTATCTTTTTTATCCCAATAACACGTCGCTTGCCAGAATCAGGCAAAATCCCACAAGGAGGGCATAGGTTGCCCCACGCTGATATCCGTGGGAGTGGGTTTCGGGTATCATCTCATCGCTTATAACGTAAAGCATTGTACCCCCTGCAAAGGCAAGTGCGAAGGGTAAGATTGCTTTTGCGACGGTAACTGCAAAAAATCCTAAAAGGGTGCCAAAAACCTCAATAACTCCTGTGGACATAGCCACCATAAAGGTTCTTTTGGGGCTGATGCCCGCCGCAAGCATAGGTGCGATAATCACCATACCCTCGGGGATATTTTGCAAAGCGATACCCCCTGCGATAATCAAAGCACCTTCGGTATTATCGGCACCAAAGCTAACGCCCGCCGCAATTCCCTCAGGCAGATTATGAATGGCAATGGCGGTTACAAACAAAAGCACCTTATTAAGGCTTGAACCGTTTTTTGCATTTTTATCAGCACCAACAAGCTTGTGCATATGGGGTACTAATTTATCTATAAGATTAAGGCAGATTGCACCGCAAAAAATACCCGCTATGGTTATTAAAATCCCGTATCTGCCGCCATATTCAAGGGAGGGAACGATAAGTCCCAAAACGGCTGCCGCAAGCATTACACCCGCCGCAAAGGATAAAACTATATCGGAAAATTTGTGGGAAAATTTTTTAAAAATAAATCCCATAAGAGCACCAAAAACGGTGGCACCGCCAACCCCAAGGGCGGTTAAAAGAACAAGCTGCATATAATCATCCTTTTAAATATGTTGTTAATAACATTATATGCCAAACCAAAGATTTTGGACGATATTCAAATGATATTTTTTAAAACACTTGAGGTCTGAGTCCGTTGGATATAAATTCATCATTAGGAACAAGTCCTTCCCCAAATCCCGCCGTTCGCATATATTTCTGCTTGATATCTATTTCTGCCGAAACACTGCCAACCTCAGCACCCATATCCTTTAAAATAGTTCCGTCAGGGGCAACAATCATAGAGCAACCACCGTGATTTTCATCCTCCATTGAGTAGGATGAACGTGCGACAAAGGCGTTAAGCCTAAAGGCCAGAAGCTTTGCCTGAGCCCTTATGATATCGGTACGTTCCCCACGCTGATACCCCGGAATTACCACAAGGTCAGGTCTGAATTTTGCCATATGCTCAATCTGTTCATTGTAATAAACGTCATAGCAGGTCATAAATCCAAAACGAATTCCGTCCACCTGACAGGTGCAGACCCCGTCACCATAGGCAACCCCAAGCTTAACCTCAGATGGCGGCAGATGGATTTTATCGTAAATAAAGGCAGTTTCCCCCTTTTTGTTTAAAAGGTAGGAGCTGTTTTTTATTTTGCCATCTCGCCTTTCCAAAAGGTTAATAACAACGTATGCCGATTTTTCTTTGGCGATTTGGGATGCCGATTTTAGCATTTCTTCGGCTCTGGAAAGGGCGTTTAGTTCCTTTTCGGGGTCGGAGAGACCGCCCGCGTTGGAGTACTCGGGCAAAACAATAAGTCCATCCTTTTCCACCTCACCGAGTTTGTTCAGCAAAAACTCAGCAATTGAACTATCGGGATTTTCTCCCGAATAGTATTTTGGTTGTACAACTGTGATTTTCATACCTAAACGCCCTCTAAATATTTTTCTGCATAATGCACCGCAACGGCACCATCAGAAACGGCGGTAACAATTTGTCTTAGGTCTTTTGTTCGCACGTCACCCACCGCAAAAACTCCATCTATATTGGTTTTTGTGGTTTCATCTGCAATAATATATCCATTTTCATCAAGGTCAACAACACCCTTTAAAAAATCGGTTGCAGGTTTTCGACCTATGCTCACAAAAATGCCGTCACAAGGATATGTTGTTACCTCATCTGTCTTGAGGTTTTTAATTTTTGCACCTGTAATTCGCTCATCAAAAACAAACTCACTTATACTGCTATCCCATAAAAACTCAATATTTTCAGAAGATTTCAAAGGCTCGTGATAGATTTTTGTAGCCCTTAAAGTATCCCTTCTGTGAACTAAGAAGACCTTTTTAACAAGGCGTGAAAGGTAGAGGGCATCGGCTACGGCAGAGTTGCCGCCACCCACCACCATAACGGTTTTATCTTTATAAAAGCGTCCGTCACAGTGGGCACAGTAATGTATCCCCTTGCCCAAAAACTCCTTCTCATAGGGCAGTTCCAATTCCCTTGGATTTGCACCTGTTGCAATAATTACCGAACGGGCAGAAAATTCACCGCTATCGGTTATAATCTTTTTAATATCCCCGTTTAAATCAAGACCGACAACCTCGGCATATTCGGTAAGGGCACCAAAACGCTCGGCAGAGCTTTGCATTTTCATACCGAGGGTAAAGCCGTCAATACCCTCCTCAAATCCGGGATAATTATCCACAATATCGGTAAGTGCAAGCTGACCGCCCGCCGACATTCTTTCGATTAAAAGGGTGGAAAAGCCTGCTCTGGAGGCGTAAAGTGCGGCGGTGTATCCCGCAGGGCCTCCCCCGATTATTACAATATCATAAACTGACATTTTTTGCCTCACAAATTTTAAAATTAGTCTTCAAGAAGCTTTAAAATTGCGGGCTTTGGTCTTGCACCCGTAATTTGATTTACAACCTCGCCACTTTGTAAAACAACAAGGTTGGGAATGGTGGAAACGCCGAATTTTACGGCTAATTCAGGGTCGTTATCCACGTTTATTTTGCCCACTACGTACTGTGGATTTTCTTCGGCTATCTCATCAATAATGGGGGCAATCATTTTACAGGGTCCGCACCAATCGGCGTAAAAATCCAAAAGAACCTTTTTATCGCTATTTTTAATTTCTTCAAAATTTGTTTTATCTACTTTAATTACTGCCATAGTTTAAAACTCCTTTCTTTTTTACTAAAGATTACATTTTAATTATAACCTATTTTATTATTGGTTTCAATAGGTGCATTATGCTTTTTTAAAAAACATAGATTTAAATACAGACTATTTTAAGGTTTGATATATTTTATATGCAAAATCTATTGATTTTGAGCAAAAAAAGAGGTAAAATGTAGTAGTATGGAGAAATATTTTAAAAAATGTCTTTTACTTGTTTTAATTTTCGTTTTAGTGATGACTTCGGGGTGCGTTAAAGAAGGTAGTGCTGAAATTTACCTATCGGATAATAGTAACGCTTCTCTGCCAAAAGACCTGCTTTCCCCAAAAAATCCGCCCGACCAACATCCCATAAATAAGGGGAACCCGGATTTTTCAAAGGTCACTTTTAAGGCTATTTGGATTTCTTACTACGAGCTACCATTTTTAAATAAGAGCAAAAAGGATGCCGAGGAAGAATTTGCTAATATGCTTAAAACCCTAAAAGGCCAAGGGTACACCGCCGTTTTTTGCCACGTTCGTGCCAATGCAGATGCCTTTTACCCCTCAAAATATTTTCCATTTTCGGTTCAGCTTACAGGTAAGGCGGGAGGGAATCCCGGCTATGACCCGTTGGAAATTATGATAAGAACGGCTAAAAATCAAGGTCTTGAGTTTCACGCCTGGATAAACCCTTACAGGGTAAGCGGCTCCAATAACAATCCAAAAGACCTTGCAGAGGGTCACATTGCAGCAAAATGGCTTGCCGACAAAAGTGGTCGTGCCGTAATTAGCGGAAAGGGAATATATTTTAATCCCTCATCCCCCGACGTACAAAGGTTAATTTTAAATTCCATTGGCGAAATACTTGAAAATTACAAGGTGGACGGCATTCATTTTGACGATTATTTTTATCCCCCATCCCTAACGGAGGATTTTGATAAAAAAGATTACGATGCCTATAAAAAATCTGCCAAAAAGCCCTTGTCCTTAGGTGATTGGCGGCGTGCCAACGTAAACGCATTGGTTTCGGCGGTTTATAGGCTATGTCACTCTCACAACGTCCTTTTTGGAATAAGCCCTGCCGCTAACATTTCTTTTGATAATTCCCACCATAATTATACCGGTCTTTACGCCGATACCGCCCTTTGGATGAGGTGCGAGGGCTACATAGATTACATACTCCCACAGCTTTACTTCGGCTATAAGCATCCTAATGAAAAATCAAGGTATGATTACCTTTTGAATATTTGGGCTAGTCTGCCAAAGCACAAAAATCTTAAATTTTACGTAGGACTTGGTGCCTACAGAATGGATGAAGAGGTAGATGATAAGGCAGAATGGCACAATGACAATACCCTTATGGCAAGGCAGACCAAGGATGCCATTTTAAAAGGGGCAACGGGAATAGCGGTGTTTTCTTATACCGCCAGCAGTTCACAAAAGCCCCACAATTCCCTGCAGATAAAAAATATGTTTAAGGTTTTTAACTAACATTTATAAACAGGAGAGAAAACGTTGAAAAAAAAGGATAAAAAGCCCCTCTCCCAAAGCGAGATTATAGATACCTATCTTGCTCGTTTGGAGAAAAAAGACAAAAAGAACAAACACAAAAATAAACGCCCGAGTTTTACTCGCAGGCTTAGAATTGTTTTATCCATTTTTATGGCACTTTTAATAGCCGTTTTAAGCTTTGTGGTTATTTATTTGGACGTTTTTGATTTAAATCTTTTAGAAAAACTTGAATCTGCCTTTACTAAGGAGGAAACAACCCTGACTCAGTTCACCTCCTCCACACTCAGCGAGCCCACATTGGAGGATATTGAACTAATGGGCGATGATTCCACAACCGAAAATAATGAGCCCGTAACAAAGGC
This sequence comes from Acutalibacteraceae bacterium, assembly GCA_045534095.1. GTDB lineage: Bacteria > Bacillota > Clostridia > Oscillospirales > Acutalibacteraceae > UMGS1279. The sequence goes on from JAZSJA010000123.1 coordinate 19,804, forward strand.
GGAGCGTCCATCAAAGCTTTTTGCGGTAACCCTGATCCCGGGAGTTGATTTTTCGCTCCCCCTGACAGATGAAGCCGCCTCCCTTTTAATAGATGAAATTTCCGGTAGCGGATTTACCTCTTTATTTGTTAATTTGAATTCTAAAGGAGCCCTTTTAATCGACAGAGCAGATGGAAAAGCCGCTCTTGAAGCCCTTGGTAACGCCGCCAGAGGAAAATCTATTGCGGTGTTTGGAGTTTTAGATATAACAAATCTCTCCCTAAAGGAATTTGGCTTTGACGGCTATTCAAATGAGATTTCCCAAAGCCTTGAAAATATGATTTTAAACGACGCCTTGGATGGAATAATGCTTAAAGGCATTGAATATTCAGGCGGGGTGAATGACTTTAAAAATTACGTTGCAACGGGTAACCTTTCAAGCTTTAAAAACTACAAGCAAAATTTAGTTACCTCGGTTGCTCACAACCTATCAATCAGGGCAAGAGCAGTCGCCCCATCAAAGCTTTTTGGCCTTATTACGGATAGCGTTTACGCCACTAAAGAGGTTTTAGAAACGGGTATTGACGCCACCGCAGAAACCCAACTTCTGAGGGATAAAAACGCAGACGTCCTTTTGTGGATGGAAAAAGGCTATTTTGATATTGTTTTTGTGGAAGCCAACACAACCACCACCTCCAAAAAACTCCCCTTTGAGGAGCTTGCAGATTGGTGGAACCAAAACACTCCACCATCCTGCGATATTGGTTTTATTCTTGCAAGTGATTCCGCATTAAAGGGTGAGGGCGATTGGAAAAACCCTGACCAGCTTGGCAGACAACTTCAAATTCTTAATGAAATAAACCGTTACGTATTTTGCTTTAACAGTTACTCCGCACTAAAAGAAAATCAAACGGGGAGCTCACAGCTCGTTTACAAATACATTACAGGTGAGGTGGAGGAGGATTACGTTCTGCGTGAACTTTCCATAACATCTCCCCAAAAGACCGATTTCACAACCTATGAAAAATCCATGGCATTTATTGGTGCTTCCGACCCCAATTTCCCCCTGCTTGTAAACGGTAAAGAGGCCGAAAGAACCAAGGACGGATATTTTTCTTTGCAGTTAGATTTAAAGGTTGGCGATAACAAAATCTCCTTTGAACACAAGGGTGTTACAAAAACCTTTAACGTAACCTACCGCTACGTTGTTATAAAAAGCTTCACCCCTGCTTCCACCCTGAAGCAGGACGGAAATTCTGCAATTTTGGTTACGGTTCTTGCCCGAAACGGAAGTAAAATAACCGCCACCTTAAACGGTTCCGTCTTCAATTTAGAGCTTGCCGAGGAGGAGGCTCATTCGGATTTTGCCACCTACCAAGGCATAGTAACTCTGCCCGAGGGTAAAAGCAGTTCCTACTCCCTTGGAAAGATTAAGTTTTCAGGCTCCCACAACGGAGTAAATGAATCCTTCTACGGCGGAGAAATCATAATAAATAAAAAGGTAGAGGAGGTAAGCTCGGAATACGTATCCTCTGAAGAAGAGATTATCAGCAGTCAAGATAACATCTCCGGCGAAACCTCTGATGCCGCCTCAAATGAGAACTCAAATAACCAATCGGGCGATACCTCCAAGCCCTCATCAAGCACTCAGACCGAGACGGGCAGCACATCTTCAAAGCCCAGCGGATACTCCCCCGTAGGCAATAAGTTGGTTGCCGAGGTTGTTAAATATCAGATAGAAACCTTCGACGGCGATAAAATCAACGACCTCTCTCAGCCCTATAACAGTTATCTTCCCAAGGGCACCCTTGATTACTGTGATGAATCAACAATCTACGACCCATCCTCAGGGAATACCTACCGCAAACTGCGTTACGGCAAAAGGGTTTATACCACCAGCAAGGGTGTTGCAAATATACGCACAATGCGTGGCAGCCTGCCAAGTAAAAACAAGCTTTCGGTCCTTTCCCTTACCACCGACGGAAGCCACACCGTACTAAAGCTTGACACCGATTGGAAAGCCCCCTTTAAGCTTGAACTTTGCCCACAAAAGTATCAGTCGTCAACAGGTAGTGCCCGTGGCACAATAACCTCTGCAACCTTTAATTACATAGATATTACCTTCTGCTACGCCTCGGCATTTGGAGGAGCATTTAATAATCTTGCCAACAGCCCCATATTCAGTCGAGCCCAGATTATTAAAAACACCTCCGACTACACTTTAAGATTATATCTTAAAAAGACGGGTGCTTTTTACGGTTGGACCGCCGATTACGATAACGCGGGAAATCTTGTTTTTAAATTCCTCAACCCCAAAACGGCTACAAAAGCCAACAATAAATATGGCGGTAGATTGGACGGAATTACAATAGTGGTTGACCCCGGTCACGGCGGTAGCGACCCCGGTGCGGTGGGTGCGGTTTCAAACAAAAATCTTACCGAAGCGAATCGCAGTTTGCTGCTTTCAAAGCTCCTTAGAGAAAAGCTTGAATCCATAGGTGCAAGGGTAATTATGACCCGAACCACCGACGTTTCCTTAACCACCGACGAACGTATACTGAAGGTTCGAAACAACAACCCCAACCTTGTTGTTTCGGTACACCGAAATGCGGCTACTACCACAAGTGCAAACGGATTTAGTGCCCATTACTTTAACCCATACACCAAGGCGGCGGCCGATAAAATAAAAAATGCTACAGCGGCGGCAGGAACCTACAAAAACTCAAAAACCGCTTGGCACGTATTTTATATGTCGAGAATTTCCAACTGCCCTGTTGTGCTGACCGAAAACGGATATATGTCCAACAGCACCGACTTTAGCAATATGAAAAGCGACAGCTGGAATTCCAAATGTGCCGACGCCATTACAAAGGGAATAGTGGATTATTTCCTTAGCATTTAATAATGAATTTTAAATAATAAAATAATAAAATCCCCTTAAAGTAGACACTTGAAACAATAAAAATTCAAGACTACTTTAAGGGGATTTTTACTTTTTATTCCGAACAGGTTTTGTGCAAACGGCAAAATCTCGTTCCGCGGCCGGAAAGATACAGATAAATTGTAGTTTGAAAGGCGGAACGCCTTTCAAACTTGTAGGGGACGGCGCCCTCGACGTCCCTAAAAAGATCAGCACCGACGAATGGTTTGCACAATCTTTAAAAAATCGCATAAATAAAGGGTTTTAACGTAGGGAACGGGCTTGCTCGTTCCGCAAAAAATAGCACAAACTTTAACGGCAGGAGCAAGCCCCTGCCCTACAATATCACCCAAAATATGTGCGATAAATTGTAGTTTATCGTGCGAATGTTGGATGAAAATTGTAGGGGGCGGCGATTTTCGACGCCCCGTTTATTTCTAACCTTTTCCGGTATGTCGTAAACGCCATACCCTACAAATTACACCCATCATTCCTACGTTCAACCTACAATTTATCAATTGCAAAAATTATACATTATGCATTGATTATCTGTATATTAAAAAACACTTTAAAGTCTTTCGGCGAGGTCACGGAGAAGGTTAACCGTGCTTTGTCCCGTTTTAAGCTTAATG
>JAZSJA010000103.1:0-4112 GCA_045534095.1 Acutalibacteraceae bacterium
GGATGCTCAGGGTTAAGTGCACGTTTGCGGAATGCAGCAACTGCATCCATATCGCACATTGCTTTCAGATCATCAAAATCCCAAACTTCAATTTTCTGAAGCTCGTGAGAGGTGCGGAAACCATCGAAGAAGTTTAAGAAAGGAACACGAGATTTAATAGTAGCAAGGTGAGCTACTGCACCAAGGTCCATAACCTCTTGAGTGTTGGTTTCAACAAGGATTGCGCAACCCGTCTGGCGGCAAGCATAAACGTCAGAATGGTCACCGAAGATGTTAAGTGCGTGAGAAGCTACGCAACGAGCAGATACGTGGAATACGCTGGGGAGTAATTCACCTGCGATTTTGTACATATTAGGGATCATAAGTAAAAGACCCTGAGAAGCGGTGTATGTGGTGGTAAGTGCACCTGCGTTAAGTGAGCCGTGAACTGTACCTGCAGCACCTGCTTCAGACTGCATTTCGGAAACCTTTACGGTAGTTCCAAAGATGTTTTTCAACCCTTGAGCAGACCATTGGTCAACGTAGTCGGCCATAGGGCTGGAAGGGGTGATGGGGTAAATACCTGCAACTTCAGTAAACGCATAGGATACGTGAGCAGCAGCGTTGTTACCGTCCATCGTTTTCATTTTTCTTGCCATGGACTTTATCCTCCTTAAAATATAGGCTTTTCTTTATGCAAGTAAGCCTTTAAAAATACAATAAAAATCATAAAACGGGCATAATAACCCATTACACAATTTTCTAACCTATATAATAACACTAATTGAGCAAAAAGTAAATAGTCAAATTGTAAAAAAATAATAGAAAAAAGAGAAATTTTTGTATGTTTGATAAAGTTTTGTCAATCTGATCTGATTTCAATATCAAAAACCTATTTATGTGGAGAATGGAGAGCGGCTGTTTTAATGGGAGAATTTATAAAACTAAAAAAATAGCTTAAAACTGTTGACAAATTCACAAAAAGACAGTATTATATTATCTGTATGATTGGGTTAGTGCCTGATTATGCAAAAAAATACAGCCTTCGGGCAGATAAAGAATAGGAGTTATTTGAACAATGGAAGACCCTGACCCTGCCAATGTGATTCTTAAATTTGTTTTACTATTGGTACTTATTTTAGTTAATGCATTTTTTGCAATGAGTGAAATTGCTATTATTTCACTTAATGACACCAAGGTTAAAAGAATGGCCGAGGATGGCGACAAGCGAGCCATAAAGATTTTAAAGCTTACCGACAATCCTTCAAACTTTCTTTCTACCATTCAGTTAGGTGTTACTCTTGCCGGTTTCTTAACCTCGGCTTCTGCGGCGGAAAGCTTTGCAGATCCTCTTGCGTGTAAAATCGCAACTTGGTTAAGCGTAACCTCTGAGAGTATGCTCGGCATTATAAGCGGACTTTCAATGGTGCTTATTACAATCGCTATTTCATACTTCTCCCTTGTTTTGGGTGAGCTTGCACCTAAAAGAATCGCAATGCAAAAATGCGAAGCTATCTCCTTTAAGGTAGTCGGCGTTTTACTTTTTGTAAGAGCCATTACCCGTCCCTTTATTAAGGTGCTTTCGGTTTCCACCAACCTTGTGGTTCGTATGCTTGGATTTGACCCCAACGCCAACGAGGAGGTTGTCACCGAGGAAGAAATCCGTATGCTTGTTGATGCGGGTGAGGAAAAGGGTGTTATTGAGGAAAGTCAAAAGGAAATGATAAACAATATCTTTGATTTTGACGACGTTCCCGTAAGTGACGTTATGACCCATCGCACTGAAATTGAAGCGGTAGAAATTACCGATAAAATTGAGGACGTTGTTAAACTCAGTTGCGAAAACGGTTATTCACGTATCCCTGTTTATGAGGATGAGCTTGATAATATTCGCGGTATTATCTACGTTAAGGATTTATTACCATACGTTGGTAAAACCATTCCAAGCGGTAAAAAACTTTCTAAATTAATGCGTGAAGCAGAATTCGTTCCCGAGTCAAAGCGTTGCGGTGATTTGTTTACCGAAATGACCGAAAAACGTGTTCAAATGATGTTTGTTTCGGATGAATATGGTGCAGTATCCGGTCTTGTTACAATTGAGGACCTTTTGGAATCAATTGTTGGTAATATTCAAGATGAATATGATGATGAGGAAGAAGATATCGTTCAGCTTGATGAAAAAACCTTCAATTTTGACGGTACTACCGATATTGAAGAGGTTGAGGAAACCTTGGATATTGATATTCCCGACGGCGAGTTTGATACCTTGGGCGGACTTATAATGTCTGAGCTTGGTAGAATGCCAGAGGAAAAGGACGAAATTGTTTGTTACGGTTATAAATTCATTGTTGAAGAAATGGACGAACGCCGTATAGATAGAGTTAGAATTGAAAAACTTCCCGAAGAGGATGAAGCATCCGAAAAGGAAGAAGATAAATAAGTTTCGGCTGTCTTGCCTTTTAGCAAGGCAGCCGTTTTAAAATGTATAATGTATAATTTTTGCAATTGATAAATTGTGCGATAACCTACAATTTATCTGTTTCATTATTTTGGGGAGTAAGGTGATTAAAATAAAAATTGGCAATATAGAGTTTAATGGATTTGCCGCTTTGGCGCCTATGGCGGGCGTTGCCGATAGGGCAATGCGAGAAATGTGTATAACCCATGGTGCCGCCTTTTCTGTAGGTGAGCTTACAAGCTCCAAAGGTGTAAGTATGGGGGATAAAAAATCCAAAACTCTACTTTCTTGTAATGAAGGGGAGCGGCCAATGGCATCCCAAATATTTGGCGGCGACCCTAAAACAATGGCAGAGGCCGCAAAGGTTGCAGAGGAGTTTTGTCCCGATTTTATTGATATAAATATGGGTTGCCCTGCCCCAAAGGTTATAAGCTCAGGGGGAGGTTCGGCAATACTTAAAAATCCCACCCTTGCAGGTGAGATTGTGAATGCCGTTGTAAATGCAGTATCACTTCCCGTAACCGTTAAAATTCGTTCAGGTTGGGATGCAGACAGTATAAACGCAGTTGAGGTTGCTAAAATTGTTGAGCAGGCGGGGGCTACCGCCATTACCGTTCACGGCAGAACAAGAGCACAGATGTACGCACCCTCTGCCGATTGGGGTATTATTAAGGCGGTAAAGGATGCCGTTAATATACCCGTAATTGGAAACGGGGATATTGTAACGGCTATGGATGCCGCTAAAATGTACGAACAAACGGGTTGCGACCTTGTAATGGTTGGACGTGGAGCTATGGGTAGACCATGGATTTTTAGTCAGATAAACGCCTATTTAAGTAGCGAACAAATTTTACCCGACCCACCACTATCTCAAAAAATGCTAACAATGATTAAACAAATCGAGTTAATGAATAAATATAAAGACCCCCATAACGCAATGCTTGAATCAAGAAAGCATACCGCATGGTATATGTACGGACTCCGCGGTGCCGCAAATCTTAGAAAAATGTGTGCCACCATAACCACCATGGACGATGTTATAAATATAGCTAAAATGGCTATGGAAGAGAATGGGGAGTAACGAAGAATTCCTTTCCCGATAAATTGTTATTTATCGCACATTTTTAAGGTAACACTGTAGGGGACGGCGCCCTCGACGTCCCTTTTAAAATGCATAATTTTTGCAATTGATAAATTGTTATTTGAACGCACAAATTTTGGGTGATATCGTAGGGACAGGCGTCCTCGACTGTCCTAATAAAAGATTGTGCAAAATTTGGTATCAATGTAGGGAACAACCTCAAGTGTTGTTCCGTGAAAAAACAATTGAATTTTGCGGTATTTTTTGCGGAACGAGCAAGCCCGTTCCCTACATTAAAACCCTTTATTTATGCGATTTTTTAAAGATTGTGCAAACCATTTATCGGTGCTGACCTTTTTAGGACAGTCGAGGACGCCTGTCCCTACAGTGTTACCCTAAAAATGTGCGATAAATAACAATTTATCTGTAACTATCTATCAATGTGATGAAACTAAAAAGCGGAAGAAATTTCAAAAACCGAAACTTCTTCCACTTCTTTTTTCCTAATGGATTTACATTATTAAAATTTAATTATTCTTCCGGCATTTCCCAGTTGTGCCAAATATCCTGAACGTCATCATTTTCTTCTAAAGT
>JAZSJA010000098.1:0-10896 GCA_045534095.1 Acutalibacteraceae bacterium
TCAATTATTTTATAAAATATGGTATTTATGCGGAAAAATCAATATTAAAATCAAATTTGTACGAAACCTTTTGCGGTATGTCGTAAACGCCATACCCTACAAATCACACTCACCATTCCTACGTTCAAATAACAATTTATCTGTAACTATATGGCCGCGGAACGAAATTTAGCCGTTTGTACAAAACCTATTCGGAATAAACAGCCTAAGGCTGCAAACTACAATTTATCTCACGTATGTTTTTTTACAGCCCCTTTTTCTTTACTTAATTAAAAAATTGTGGTATAATATATACGTATATTTATCTGTTGCGAGGTGAGGCTAATGGAAAGGTTTAAATTAGTATCAAATTATATCCCCACAGGTGATCAGCCTGAAGCTATTGAAGTTCTTTCAAAGGGAATTATAAACGGTGTGAAAGAGCAAACCTTAAAGGGCGTTACCGGTTCGGGTAAAACCTTTACCATGGCGAATATTATTGAAAAGGTGAACAAACCTACCCTTGTTCTTGTTCATAATAAAACTCTAGCCGCTCAGCTATGCAGTGAATTTAAAGAATTCTTCCCCCATAATGCGGTGGAATATTTTGTTTCCTATTACGATTACTATCAACCTGAGGCCTATATTCCCGGCACCGACACCTACATTGAAAAGGATTCGGCAATAAACGATGAGATTGATAAGCTTCGCCACTCGGCAACCTGTGCATTATCAGAAAGAAACGACGTTATAATTGTAGCATCTGTTTCGGGTATATATTCCCTAGGCAACCCCATCGACTACCGTAATATGATAATATCTCTGCGTGTGGGTATGGAAAAAAGTCGTGATGAACTAATTCGAAAACTTGTAGATTTGCAGTACGAACGCAATGATTTGAATTTTATTCGTAATAAATTCAGGGTTCGTGGCGATACAGTAGAGGTTTTTCCCGCTTATTCGGGAGAAACTGCAATCCGCATTGAGTTTTTTGGTGATGAGGTTGATAGAATTTCATCCATAAACGTACTAACGGGTGAGATTAAAGAAAATCTTGTTCACATTGGTATTTACCCCGCCACCCATTACGTTGTATCCTCCGAAAAAATGGAGGATGCCCTTGCTGAAATCCACGATGAAATGGAGTTCAGAGTGAAATATTTTACCCAACAAGGCAAGCTTATTGAAGCACAGCGTATCCGTCAACGTACCGAATACGATATTGAAATGCTACGCGAAATCGGCACCTGCAAGGGCATTGAAAACTATGCAAGGGTTCTATCCCGCCGCCCTGCAGGTAGTGTTCCTTTTACTTTACTTGATTATTTTCCAAAGGATTTTTTGCTGCTTGTAGATGAATCCCACGTTATGCTACCTCAGGTAAGAGGTATGTATGGTGGCGATAGGGCAAGAAAAGAAAATCTGGTAGATTATGGTTTTCGTCTGCCATCCGCCTTTGATAATCGTCCCCTTAATTTTGATGAGTTTTATGGTAAAATAAATCAGGCAATTTACGTTTCCGCCACTCCCGGTGATTTTGAAAAGGAGCATTCTGCCGCAATTGTAGAGCAGGTTATCCGTCCCACCGGTCTTGTTGATCCAATGATAGTTGTTAAACCCACTACCGGTCAGATTGACGACTTGGTAAGCGAAATAAATATTCGCACCGAAAAGGGTGAAAGGGTGCTTGTTACCACTCTTACTAAAAAAATGGCAGAGGATTTAACCGAGTTTTTAGAAAACGTGGATATTAAGGTTCGTTATATGCATCACGACGTGGATACTATGGAGCGTATGGAAATCATCCGTGATTTACGTCTTGGCAAGTTTGACGTGCTTGTAGGTATTAACCTGCTTCGTGAGGGTCTTGATCTACCCGAGGTTTCTCTTGTAGCAATACTTGATGCCGATAAAGAAGGCTTCTTACGTAGCGAAACCTCACTTATTCAAACCATAGGCCGAGCCGCTCGTAATGCCGAGGGTACCGTTATTATGTATGCCGATTCGGTTACTCCTTCTATGGAACGTGCCATTAGCGAAACCGAACGTCGCCGCACAATTCAAATGAAGTATAATGAAGAACACGGAATAACGCCAAAAACTGTTATTAAAGATGTGCGAGATATTATTGAAATGGGCGGTTCTAAAAAGGCTAAAGTTAGTGACGGCAAGAAGCTTAACAAAACAGAAAGAGAAGAACTTATTAAGAAAATGACTAGCGAGATGAAACAAGCAGCAAAAATGCTTGAGTTTGAATACGCCGCCGAATTAAGAGATAAAATCGAAGCACTAAAAAAATTAAAATAATATGATTTTTTTGCAGAAATATGCTTTACTATTTTAACGCTCGGTTATATAATAAGTAGATACAATAATCGCAATAGATTATTCTAAAGGAGAATAGCTATGGAATATTCTGTAAAAACAAAAGAAAAATGGAATGCGTTACCCATCTATGGTAGTGATGAGTTTTTAAAATCTACCGAAAACATTAAAAATATAGATGGTGCAGATTGGATTTGGGGTTATTTCTACACCCGCAATCTCTTTAGAAAAAACTTTGAAGTTGCAGATGAGATTTTAAGGGCTACCGCACACTTTATTTGCGATAACTCATTTGATATTTATTTTAACAAAATTTCAGCAGCAGAAGACGTTAAGGAATTTAACGCAGACATTACTTCTCTTTTAAAAACCGGTCAAAACTCCGTTTCTATTCGTGCTTTTCAGACAAACGATGAAAGCTATTTCACCTCAGCAATCTGTGGTGAGGTGGTAATCGAAACCAAAAACGGAATCAAAAAGGTAGTTACCAACGAAGATTGGCTTCATTTTCATCCTGTAAACTTTGGAAGAAACGACGAGCCCGAAAATTGGATGGAGGATGACACTCTGCGTCCATGTTGGCTTTGGGGAAGAAAACTCCACCCAAGGCAGATTAAACGCTCAATGTATATGCGTAAAAGCATTGTTTTAAAAGATTCGGTTAAATCTGCTACACTTTCCGTTTATGCTCAGGGCGAGGGCGAAATGTACATAAATGGCCAAAAGATTGGCGATGAATATTTTTCACAAGGTATTGCCGAAAAATATTTTGAATACCACACCTTTGAGGTTGCAAATATGCTATCCTCCGGTAAAAACGTTATAGGCGCCATTACAGGAAACACCTGGCTTAACAGCGAATCCCACAGCGGTATGTATATGCACAAAAACTTTGTTTTAGCCGAACTTAAAGTTGAATACATAAATGGCGAAACCGAATTTTTTGGTACCGACGGAAGTTGGAAAACTGCCCCCTCCCCTCTCACCGATAACGATTTGCAGTTTGGCGAACGCTATGACGCCCGTTTGGAAATTGATAATTGGTGTTCACCCGATTTTGACGATAGTGATTGGTATTTTGCCGAGGAAAAAGCAGTGGACAACTCAAAACCATATGCCGAAAGATGTTATCCTCCCATAAAAATCCAAAAATTTGCCGAACCAATCTCTCTTGAGATGGTAAATGATGCCTTAGTATATGATTTTGGGTTTAACTGTGCCGGCAGATATGCTCTGACTTTAAAAAATACAGTAGCAGGTCAAAAGGTTAAAATCACCGTTTCTGAGGAATTCAGAAAAGATAAATCTTTCGCCTTAAAACTCTATGCACCGGTATTTTATCCCGAAGATTATAATCCGGGTGGCAGAGCCTTGGCAGCGGTTAAAAACTACGATATTTACACCTGTAAAGGCGGCGAGGAAGAAACCTATATCCCCCGCTTCGCCTTTAACGGATTCAGATATTTAAAAATCGAAGGAGCAGAACCTTCTCAAATCGCTGATATAAAACAGACCATAATGTACAACGATATTGAATTTGGTTGGAAATGCGAAAGCAGTGACCCCTTTATAAATGAAATTACAAAAACTGTTGAACGCACTATGCAAGGAAACCTATTTAACGGATTTTTGGATTGCCCTACCAGAGAAAAGAATTTTTGGACAGGTGATATTGCTGTTTTTGGTGCTACCGCCTGCTATCTTGCCAACTGTCATCAAATTTTATCCCGTTGGACTGATGGTGGCAGAAAAATGTGCGCCGAGGTTTATGGTTGGGGCGATGAAATTTACACAATCCCACTTGAAATGTATCAGTTCTATGGCGACAAGGCATTTTTAAAACACCGTCTGCCTGATATTTTAGCATATGCCAGAAACAGAATTGCAAGTAGCGAGGATAATATACTCCCCAAAGAACCACATGCCCCATTTAACGACCACTCTAATCCCTTTAGAACCAATTTAAGCCGCAATTTCTTTGGGCATTTATTCTATTGCTATATGATGAAATGCATTGCCCAAATTGCGAATATTTTAAACGAATCGGAGCTTGAAGCTGAATTTACCAAACGCTTTAATGAAACCAAGGCAGAATTTAACAAGCTTTATTATTTACCCGATGAAAATGATTATAGCGAACATCTTCAAAGTGCAATTATTTTAACTATCGCTTTAGACGTTGCTCAAGAAGAAAATAAAAAAGCCCTTGCCGCTACCCTTAACGAATATATTTTAAGGGATGGTCATTTAACCACCGGCTTTTGGGGTACACGTTACATAATGCAGGTGCTCTCTGATTACGGATACACCGACACCGCCTTTATGCTGCTAAACAACGATGAGTTCCCCTCTTGGCGTTATATTTTAAAAACGGGAGCCACCACAATTACCGAAACCTGGCGAGGTCTTACAGGTGATGATAATGGTGCTTCAAGTAAAAATCACTTTGCCTACGGCGTACTTGTTGGTTGGCTGTTCGAATACCTGGGCGGTATTCGTTACAAAGAATCTGAGCCTGCTTTTAAAACCTTAGAACTCAAGCCAACCTTTATTAAACAGTTGGACGACTTCTCTTGTGAATATAAATCTGTAAGTGGTATTATTAAAACCTCTTGGATTTTTGATGGTGATGCAGTAAACTTTAATTTTGAGGTTCCGATGCCCACAAGGTTAACCCTTCCCGATGGGACTATCACACTTTATCAACCCGGTAAGCATAAAATTGTTTACAAGATGAAATAAACCTTAAAATTTTTATACTAGGAGAATTTTCATGTTTAACTTTTCAATTATGTCTCTTGATGAGTTGCATATCAACGAAATTTGCGAAGATATAAAAAATCAATATGAAAATGGTACTGCTTCTATGGCGCTTTTTTGTCTAAGGTTGGTACCGGAGGGCGACCCCCTTATCCCCAAAGCCGAGCAACAATGTGCCGTTTACGCTAAATTTAAGGAAAAATTAGATTCTATGGGACTTAAAAGCGGTATTCTGGTGCAATGTACTTTGGGCCACGGCTATCCCCTTAACAAGCCCTCAAAGCTCACACGTATAAAGGGTCTTACAAATGGTGTTGAAGAGCATGCTATCTGCCCCTTTGATGAAGGCTTTAGAGAATACTTAAAGCATAGTTTTAAGGTTATTGCATCCCATAATCCTGACCACATTATGCTTGATGATGACTTCCGCTTGATTATTCGCTCCGGTAAAGGTTGTGCCTGTGATTTACACTTAAAGGCATTTGAAAATAAAACCGGAAATAAAAAAACAAGGGAAGAAATTTTATCGCACGTTATGGGTAATACCAAAGAGGATGCTAAAATACGTGATGCATTTGTAGAAACTCAGCTTGACTCATTACGTGAGTGCGTAAAATATATGCGTGCCGGTATCGATGAAGCAAACCCCTCCATTAGCGGTTCATTTTGTTGTGTTGGTCCTTGCTGTGAAGCGGCAACCGAAATTGCCACCACAATGGCAGGCAAGGGCAATCCCGTTCTTATTCGTATTAACAACGGCAACTATCACCCTGTAGGCACCAAAGAGTTTTCTAATAACTTTTTACGTGCCGCCGTTCAAATGGCTGTTCTCAAAGGACAAGGCAAGGTAGATAACTTCCTCGCCGAAACCGACACCTGTCCACAAACCCGTTACAGCACAGGTGCTATGTCACTACATGCCCACTTTGTTGGAACCATTTTAGAGGGTGTTTCAGGTGCAAAGCATTGGATAACCCGTCTTTCAATTTATGAGCCTTCCAGCGGCAAAAAATATCGTGAGGTGCTTGGTAAGTACAACAAATTCTATGAAGCACTATCTTCAATTGTCCCAACCCTTAGTTGGCGTGGTGCAAGAATTCCTGTTTCTACCAAACCTGACTATATGTTTAAAGAAAGCACCTCTTATAGCGGTTGGGGTGCAAAGGTCCTTGAAAGACTTGGCATTCCCATGTACTTCTCCCCCAACAACAACGCTCCCGTAACATTTTTAGACGGCAGTATGGACACCCTTTTCACCGATGATGAAATTAAAGATATGCTTCATAACACCCTTATTTTAGACGGTGGTGCGGCTGAAAATCTTTGTAAACGCGGTTTTGCAGATTTACTTGGCGTTGAGGTAACCGAAAATACAGGCGAAAACGTATCGGGTGAATATTTTGCCCACGACCCTACCATAAATATTGCAAAACAAACAAATCCACGTGCCATTAAGCCTTTAAATAATGAGGTTAAGCCTTTAACAATCTGCTTCCACCTTGTAGGCGATGTAGAAAGAGAAGTTCTTTTCCCTGCAAGTACAGTTTACAAAAATGGTCTTGGTGGTACTGCTGTTGTATTCGGTGGTGATGCCAACACCAAATTCCATTACACAACTGCTTTTGGTTTCCTTAACGACACCCGTAAAAATCAGTTTATAGATATTTTAAAAGCCTACGGTGATTTACCTGTTTATACTCCTGATGATGATGAAATCTATTTAAAATCGGCAGATATGAGCGACGGCAATCTTTTCTGTGCACTTTTCAACGTTAGCCTTGACCCCGTTGATAACATTCGCTTATGTTTAGATAAAGACCCCTCCAAAATCCTTTATCTTGACTGTGACGGCGAGTTTAAAGAGGTTGAATATAAAAAAGAAAATGGCGAATTTATACTTGAAAAACGTGCCGATATAATCACCCCCGTTATTTTAAAAATTGAATATTAAATCTTGGCAGGAGAATCAAAATGAAAGAATTCACCCCCATGCTTGTAACCACCCTTAAAGGTTACAAGCCCAATACGTTAGTAAAGGATATTGTAGCAGGTATTATTGTTGCAATTATCGCCCTCCCCCTTTCCATCGCCCTTGCAATTGCTTCGGGTGTAGGTCCCGAGGAAGGTCTTTACACCGCAATTATTGCCGGTGCCCTTATTTCCATTTTTGGTGGTAGTAAAGTGCAAATTTCAGGTCCTACCGCCGCTTTTGCAACCATAGTTGCAGGTGTTGTTGCTGCAAATGGAATGGATGGCCTGATTGTTGCAACCATATTAGCAGGTATATTCCTTGTTCTGATGGGATTTTTTAAACTTGGCAGTTTAATAAAATTTATTCCCTACACCATTACAACCGGTTTTACGGCGGGTATTGCCGTCACCATTTTAATTGGTCAACTTAAAGACTTTTTTGGTGTAAGCTTTGGCAATCACTCCCCCATTGAGGCACCTGAGAAAATTGAAGTATTTTTCAAAAACATCTCCACCCTTAATTGGTGGGCGGTGCTTGTTGGCGGAGTTAGCCTTTTAATACTTATTGTATGGCCTAAAATAAGCAAAAAAATCCCTGCATCACTTATTGCAGTTATCGCCGGTGCTGTTATGGTAGCCTTAATGCCAAAACACACAGAGGTAGCAACAATAGAATCAACGTTTGGTGAACTTAGCAGTAAATTACCATCATTTAATCTTCCAAATATGAATTTGGAAATGGTTCGCAAGGTTCTGCCCGATGCCTTTACGATAGCAATTTTGGCGGCTATTGAATCTCTTCTCTCCTGTGTTGTTGCAGATGGTATGATAGGCTCTAAGCATCGCTCTAATATGGAGCTTATTGCACAGGGTATTGGTAACGTTGGCTCGGCACTTTTTGGTGGTATCCCAGCAACGGGTGCTATTGCACGTACCGCCGCCAACATAAATAATGGTGGTAAAACACCTGTTTCAGGTATTGTTCACGCAATTGTTTTACTGCTTATTTTAGTATTTTTAATGCCCTATGCCGCACTTATACCTATGCCCACAATTGCCGCAATTTTATTTGTAGTGGCATATAATATGAGTCAGTGGCGCCCTATTGTAAGACTTATTAAAACCGCTCCCAAAAGCGATATTTTTGTAATGCTGCTCACCTTTATTTTAACGGTAGTATTTGATTTAGTTGTTGCCATTGGAGTTGGCATTGTTCTTGCCTGCCTCTTATTTATGAAGCGTATGAGCGCTGAATCAGAGGTTAAGGGTTGGAAATACGAGCAAACTGAAGATGATTCCTACAAACTTGCAACCGTTCCCAAGGCGGTACGTGTTTTTGAAATAAGCGGTCCCCTTTTCTTTGGTATGACCGACCGAATTGCCAACATAACCACCAAGGAATTCACAAAATGCCTTATTATTCGTATGCGTAGCGTACCCGCGGTTGACGCTACCGCCCTTAACGCACTAGAGGATTTATGTGACGATTGTCACGCAAAAGGTATAACTGTTATTTTCTCTCACCTTAATGAACAGCCAATGCAAAGCTTTAAAAAGGCAGGCCTTTTCGATAAGGTTGGAGCCGAAAACTTTAAATCCCACATAGACCAAGCACTTGAATACGCAAAGAGTATTTGTGAATAAAAGACGATGAAAATCAAACCATATTAATTTTGTTGTCGCAACAACTGTTTTGCACCTTTTTTGGTGCATTGCGTGTTGTAAAATTCGAAAGGATATGATAAAATATTTATATATTCTATCAGGGGGTTAAAAATGGACTCTTTAGAACCTAAAAAATTAGCATTACTTCGAATTTTGCAAATCTTTAAAAATTACAGTGATTATAATCATCCATTAAAACAGGAAGATATAGCAAATTATCTTGAAAGGGACTACGGCATTGTTATAGAAAGAAAGGCAATAAGCCGTAATATTTCACTGCTTAAAGAAGCAGGTATTGAGATTGAATCTTCAAAAAAAGGCAGTTACTTGGATGAACGGGATTTTGAAGAGAGTGAACTTCGAATGCTTATTGACGGTGTTCTTTCAAGCAAATACAGATCCGCAAAACATTCAAAAGATTTGATTGAAAAACTTTGTGGTCTTTCAAATAAATATTTTCGTTCCCATGTCAAGAATATATATTCTGTAAATGATTGGAGTAAAACCGATAATCAGGCTCTGTTTTATAATATCGAACTAATCGATGATGCAATAGAACACGGTAAACAAATCAAGTTCGATTATAACAAGTATGGTATTGATAAAAAGTTGCACCGAACCAAAACCCATTGTGCCAGCCCCTACCAACTGATTTTACATAATCAGCGATATTATTTAATGTCTCAAAACTAGCATTGGCACAATATGGCATACTATCGTGTAGATAGAATTACCAATATGACCATTTTAGAAATACCTGCAACCCCGATAACCACACTTGAAGGTTTTGAAAGTGGTATTAATTATAAAGAACTCGCATCCTCGCTTCCCTATATGTACACCGATAAATTAGAAAGAATAGAATTTAAGGCAGATAAATGCATTATCGACCAAATTGTTGATTGGTTCGGAAACGAAGTTGATTTTAAGGACTTCGATGAAAATAATGTAATAGTTTCTTTAAAAGCCAGTCCTAATGCTATGGAGCACTGGGCAATGCAGTATATCAACTTTGTTGAGATTTTAAAACCTGAAAATTTGAGGGAAAGAATAAAGGAAAATCTAAAATCGGCGGAACGAAAATATAGATAAGGAGTAATATTATGGGAAGACAAATATCGTTATTTAACACATTTGAGCAAAAAGAAAATCGAGTAACCAACTATTGTGGGTTGGTTTTAAAACTTATTTATCAAGAAAGTGCCTTGGCATTCCAAGAAATAATTGCCTCATTGATTGCAGAAAGTGGACATACTTTTGAAATGTTACCTTCTTTTATACAACAAGAAAGGAAAACTACCAGTGTGCCAGATTTATGTCTAAAACAGAATCCTTTTAATATATACTTTGAAACAAAAGTTAGTGACTGGTTTTATAATGAACAGATTGAACGTCATATTGATAATCTTTTTTTAGAAAGTAAAGATGTCGAAAACAAAATATTGTTTATATTGGCTCCAGAATTTGCCAATGATATTGAAGAACGACTTAAAAACAGCGTAAAAATTGCACAAGAAAAACAAATAATTATACAATGCATAACATTTGAAGATTTAATTTCTGCAATTAATAATGCATTATGTAATTATAAAAATAACGATTCATTATTAAGTATTATTTCCGAATTTGAAGATTACTTATCGGAAGAAAATTTACTTCCTAATTGGAAATATACATTAGATATTATTAATAGTGGTGCTACAAAGGAAGAAATTTTAAATGGTTTTTATGCTTGTCCAAATTTAAGTGGAGCATATAGTCATAAGCGAGCAAAATATTTTGGAGCTTATTGGGAAAAAAAGGTGAATTATATTGCCTATATTAAAGGCATAGTAGTTGTATCAAAAAGTGGTAAAAAAGCAGATGTAAAATGGAATAATACAGAGGATAAAAATACAGATGAAATTCTTAAAAAAGAAGCCATTGAAAAAGTTGAAAATTCTATGCAGAAGTGGAGAATAGATGAACTTCAAGAACATGATTTGCAAATTTTTCTTCTCGATGAATTAAAAGAGGTTAATTATATTAAAAATAGCAGAGGCGGAATGATGAGCTCAAAAATTTATCGTCATGTTAAAGCTAATTGTATAGAAGAATTAGTAGATGAATTAAACTCTTCAGAGTGGAACTAGTGATGTTTTAAGCAAAACGAAAAGAGCATTCTTTTTTACGCACCAAAAATGCCCCATGACTTTT
>JAZSJA010000114.1:0-6899 GCA_045534095.1 Acutalibacteraceae bacterium
GGTAGAGAAACCGCAAAGCTTCTTTACCCCATTGACAAGGTTGTTGCAGTTCGTTCTTATGACCTTACAAAAACCTATTTTGAAGGTGTTGACTACGAAATTGCAGAGGACGGAACTCTTAGAATTTTAGAGGGCTCTCAAATCCCTGTATATGAAGGACCTTTAGAAACAGACTCTAACAATGGCTTCCCCATTGCAGGCAAAGAAAACACCTATGCACACTTTGTTGACAACTATGAGTATGCTGTATATGCAGTTAACGTAACCTATGAGCATAGCGACGTTTGGACAGGTGATGAAGGCTATAATCCCGAAGCTGTTCAGTCTGTTGCTGACAAAATCCCCGGTGTTATTGAAAAACTTGAAAAGGGCGAGGACGTAGAGGTTGTAATCTTAGGCGACTCACTCTCTTGCGGTTCTTCCACAAGCGGTCAGGCTTATGATGACCTTTATGGCGACAATATCGCAGGCACCCGAAACATCAACACCTTGAATTATGCGCCATTCACACCTTCATGGCCTATTATGTTAGAGCAAACCCTTAAAACTCTCTATCCCGATGCAAATATTACCTTTAAAAATATTGCTCACGGCGGTAAAACTGCTAAATGGGGTAGCGAAAAACTACTTACTCGTCTTGGCTTCTTAGAAAGAGATTTTGGTTGGACTTCTGAAACTCCCGATCTTTTAATTCTTGCATACGGCGGTAATGATTTAACTGCAGGTTTCACTGCAGAACAGTTCAAGGGTTATATGCAATCAATTATCACTCAGTACCGTGGCTATAAGCAAGATGAAAATGCCGAAGTTCTTTTATGGACCGAGACCAGACATCACACTCAGGTTACACAGTATACTAAAGAAAATCACGAAGCATATCAGAATGCATATTATGAGCTTGTAGAAGAAAACGGATATGTTGGCTTGGTTGATACCTTAAACGTATTCGATGAAGTTGTTCAGTCTAAACCTGAAACCGATCTTTTCAGCGATTGCGTAATTCACGTAAACGACTTCGCAACAAGAGTTATTGTTCAAAGCTTTGTTGCAGGCTTAACAAAGCCTAAATATCTTGCAGGCGATATCAATGGCGACGAGGTTAACAATCTTAAAGACCTTATTGTTCTTGCACGTTACGTAGCAAAATGGGAAAATCTTGACGTTGTTGAGGATATTATTGACGTAAACCTTGATGGAATTGTTGACCTTGAAGACGTTCGTAACCTTGCAAAATATCTTGCCGGTTGGAATGACGTTACAGTAAACGGAAGTTTTTTAACGGAGTACCTCAAGACGACCCATACTTTACTTGAGGTACAAAGCAAATTAAAACTTAATAACCGTGCCGCCTTTGATGGTGATAACCTTAGAATGGAGTGGAGCGCTTCGGGCTTCACCGTTCAAGGTCAGTTCAGTGGAGATTTTATTCTTAATAACATTAAAACAATTGACCCCGGTACCGGCAATACTGAAGCAGTTTTGTTCTATGCCGTTTTAGATGGCGATCTTGAGAATGCCGTTCAGTTAAGAACACCTGGTAAGGGCGAAGATGTTACCGCTTTGCAGTATATTAAACCTGGTTTCCATACAATACAAATTTTAAAGGCATCTGAAGCAAAAGCAGTTGCTATGACAATTGGCGGCATTACCTATAACGGTTCGCTTTTTAGCGCTCCTGCTGAAAAGGAACTTAAAATGGAATTTATTGGTGATTCTATTTCCTCTGCAATGGGACTTTACACTAAAGAGGCCGAGCCCGACTGGCTTTTAAGAACCGATATTACAAAAGGTTACGCAATCAAGGTTGCAGATCATTTTAATGCAGATTTTAATATTGTTTCCTGCTCTAACGGTAGCGTTTGCACCGAGGCTCCATATATGTATGATGAGTATCAGAATCTTTACTACGGTAATACCGATGTTAAATATGATTTTGCTTCTCGCACCGAACCCGATGTTGTAGTTATTGCCCTTGGTACTAACGATACCCCCGCCTATATTACCAAGGACGAAAACAACAAAACCGTACCGGCAGATAATATTGACGTTTTAAAACAAGGCATTACCGATATGCTTACTATGGTAAGAAGCAAAAATCCTAATGCTAAAATTGTTTGGGTATACGGTATGATGGAGGTAAGAATCAGCTCCGTTTACGAGGAAACCGTTAATGCATTTGCCGAAACCGATGGCAACACATACTACACCATGATAAGCCGTAACGATTGTAACGGTCAGGGCGGACATCCCACCCCCGAAGGTCATACAGCAAATGCAAATGAGTTAATCTCATTCCTTGAAAATAACGTTTTAAATAAGTAATTTATTTTATACAACAAAAAAGTCGCTCCCAAAAATGGGAGCGACTTTTTTAATGAAAATATTTATTTTTGCAATGAAATATGTTGATAATTGCATTTGCAATTGCAAAAAAATATGATATAATTAAAATGTAAAATTTTTTTGGAGGAGATTTAATGAAAAAAACATTATCAGTTTTGCTTGTTATTTGTTTAATGTTTACTTCAATTTTTTCTTTCCCTGCTTACGCAGCGGGAGATGACGTGAATGTTAACATAAACGATTTAACAACCAAAACACTTGCCATGACTGATATTTCAGGCAAGTACAAAACTCAGGGTAGAACCGTTTTAAATAGCGACGGTGTTCTACTTGCACACTATCCCGCAACAGGTATTGAATTCGACGCCTACTGTAAAGGCGACGTTTCTGTTACCTTTGGCACTTACCAACCATTGCAATGGAAAACTAACGATTGCTATTTTACCGTTATTGTAGATGGTGAGGTTATGCCTAGAGAAACCTGCCACATTACAGGAACTACATCAGGTGACGTTACAGTAACAATCGCTAATGACTTAGCAGAAGGTAATCATACCTTTAAGATTTATCGTCAGAACGAGATTAAATACGCTTATCTTGGTTTCAAAAGCATCACTTTAGATGGTTATCTTTTAGATGCTCCCGAAGATAAAGAGATGTATATTGAATTTGTTGGTGCATCTCAGTGGGGCGGCGCAGGTAACTTGGGTGATGCAAACTCTCCCAATTTTGATACACCTGAAGTGCAGGATGCTACCCAAGGTCTTACATATTTAACTCCTCAACTTCTAGATGCCGATTGGTCTGTAGTTTCACTTGCAGGTACAGGCGCTTATTGGGGTATTGAAGGTTATCCCATGAATAGAATGTATAACTATTATGGTTATATGAATGATAAATCAACCCTTTATGACTTTAATAATGCCCGTACACCTGACTACGTTGTTATCGGCCTTGGTACTAACGACGTAAGTAAAGCTGAAAAATTTGGTAAAACCGAAGCAGATATTTATGAGGCATTTAACTATTTTATACGTCTTCTTCGCATGAAAAATCCGGGTGCTAAAATAGTTTGGGTACATGGTATGCTGAATGATCAGGCAACACCTTACGTTAAAAAAGCTGTTGAAGATTTAGGCGGCGCAGAGTATGGCGTTTACGAGTTCCACGTTGAAAAGAATAACGATGGTGCTAATCTACATCCCTCTGTTGAAGGTCACACACGTATGGCAGGGGAGATTGCCGAGTTTATAAGATCTATTGATTCCCAAGAATTCACATCTGAATTTAACCAAAAGCCTTACGCACCTTTAAGCGAAGGCAAGGTTATAATGGAATCTGATTTTAATGATGCAGATGGTACAAACTGGCAAAAACTTCAGGGCACATACGTTAAATATATGGATGATGATAACGACGGCGTTAACGATTTTGTTCGTATTACAGGTAATGATAAGGTAAATACCGCTAGCTTAAGTGCACCCTTTAAGGTTGTTCCCGGCAAAGATTATGAATTAAGCTTCTGGGCTCGTATTCCCGAAGAAAGTAACGATTTCTTTACCGACACCTATAAATATTACCCCAAATTCGCTCTTTATAAGGCTACGGTAAGTGACGGTAAGGTTACTGATTACTATAAAGAGAGCACAAACGATTACGTTTATGATCAAGACGGCTTTACTAATTCAGTTTGGACCTTTGGTAGTGAACTTTACGAATTTGTCGTAAAAAAATATACAACTTTAAATACAAATAACCAGTATCAAGCCTATGGATGTATGGATACCGATAAAATTTATGATGGTTGGACCAGAGTAACCTATAAATTCACAGGTTTCTCGGCAGACGGAAGCACTACTGCTGAAAATGTTGCTGTATCCTTTGCACTTCCAAAGGCATCTGTCAATTCTGCAGGCTGCTTGTTTGATATTAAGGACGTTAAAATGATTGAAATTGGCACTAATACCGGCTCTGAAGATACTCTTACAACAACTATTATGACATCTGATTTTGAAAAAGACGTTACAGCAACTTCTTGGTTTACTAGCGGTGACGTTCAAAGTAAAAATGACTCTACAGGCGATTTTGTACGTCTTACCGTTGTTGATATGAAGTCAGCTTACGTTAGAAGTAAAGCATTTGCATTAACACCGGGTAAAAAATACACCCTTACTTACTCTATGCGTATTCCTGAAGGGTCTGAAAATTACTCTACCGCATGGACCCAACCCTTTAGTCCCGAGGCTATATTCTATCAAATAAATAATGGCAAGGTAGGGGACTCCGTAACATCCAAACTAAGTGATAGCAACCTCTATGCTCACCAGTCTTTCTCTCGTAGAGTTGATATGCCATTTATTTGGAATGTTGAGGGCTACGACACACATGAACGAAAAGGCTATTCCGATACAGGTTATAATAAATCCAGCGCCCTTTATGTTTGCACCGGAGGTTCTGATACTTCCGTACTTAACAATGTTTTTTCAACTTGGAAAAAGGTAACGTTAGAGTTTACTGCTACAGCAGAAACCGAAGGTTCTACCGATCCAACGATTGCGGTTTTGCAGTTTAGAGTACAAAATCCTAAAAACGGTTTAATCTACGACGTTAAGGACGTTACTCTTACCGAAACTTCACTTCAACCCGAAACACCTGAAGAGCCCGAAACTCCCGAATACAAAGAACCTGTTGCCCCCGAAGGCGCAGTTTATTATGAGAGCTTTGAAACCGCTAGCGATGATAGCGTAACAGCGTTTGTTCAAAATGCTTCTACAGTTAACGTTAGCGATACCGTCTACGCTTCAGGCTATAAAGCTCTTGCAATTTCGGCAGACAATAAGTATATTTTTATTCCTATTGATACCACTAATTTCACCCCTGGTACCACCTACGAGTTCTCTATGGATTGGAAACTACCTGCAACTAGCCAAATTAATCAGCTTATGTTTGTTGGATATAACGGTGAAACACTAGATAGTAAGTTTGCTAAATCCAGTAATGTTTACACATATAAAGCAAATTCAAATTATACCGATAAAACAATTTCCGGAACGGGTAAGTGGCAAAATGTAACACTTTGCTTTGGTAATAGCAATTATACAGATCATAAGCAGTACGGTATTTTATTAAGATATTCATCCGGTACACTTTACCTTGATAACCTTGCAGTTGCTCCCGCTAAAGAAGAAACTGTTAAGAAAATTACATTAACAGAAGAAGCACGAACTGATGATACCGTTAAGGTTTTGGCATTTGGTAACAGCTTCTCAAATGATAGCGTTGCATGGCTTTCTCATATTGCAAAGGCAGATGGTAAAGACCTTCGCGTGGCTAACTGTGTGATTGGTGGTTGCTCACTTCAACGTCACTATAGCAACATTTTTAATGGCAGTAGCGATAAATATAACTTTACCTATTATACAAAAGCTCATGGCGTTAAAACCTATTCAAAAGCCAGTATGCAAGAAGCATTAATGGCTACCGATTGGGATTACATTACCTTACAACAGGCAAGTGGTGAAAGCTATAAAGCTAATACTTACGAGCCTTATCTTACCGAGCTTATTACTTACATTAAAACATTCCACCCCAATGTAAAGATTTTGTTTAACGAAACATGGGCATATCCGGATGAGAGCCATATGTTCATAGGTCAATCAGCATTCGATACCGATGGTGATGGTAACAGCGAAGAAGCGCCTATGTTTGAAAGAGTAAGAGAAGCTTACCTAAAGGCTTCACAAAATCATGGTTTCACACCTCTTATTCCTGTAGGTGAAGCAATTCTCAGAGCAAGAGATGAAATGGATCGCAATCTAAGCCGTGACGGTCATCACCTTGATGACAGAGGCCGACTAATCGCCGCACTTATGTGGTATGAAATGTTTACAGGCGTTTCAGCCCTTGATAATAAGGTTGATTTAACAGATAACAGTACCTTCAAAGTTTCGTATTCTACAGTCGAAATAACAGGTGCATCTGATATAAATGGTTATAATGGCGTAGAATACAAAGGCACCGGTCTTAACATAACTGCAGAGGAACAACAGATTATGAAGACCATTGCCCATGAAACTATTGAACTTTACAAAAAGGCTAACGAAACTCAGTTGGCTATTGAGGCAATCGGTGAGGTTACCGAAAACAGCGGTGATGCTATTGCAAAAGCAGAAGCGCTCCGTAATGAGCTGGGCAACGATACTCTCTTGCCTAATCTTCAGACACTTCTCGATGCAAGAGCAGCATTCGATGCTTTAACTCCCGATGTTGTTATTGGCGACTTCTCAGGTGATGGTAAGGTTGATACTTACGACGTAACTGCTTTAGCAAGACACTTTGCAGGTTGGGATAGCGACCTTAATGAAGATATCCTTGACCTTAACGGTGACGGCGTTCAAAACCTTAAAGATTTAATCTTACTTGCTCGCTTTGTTGCAGGTTGGGATGTTTCTATTGCCTAATTCAGAAATGATTAAATGGTTATTTGCACAGAAATTAAATAACAAATAAGTTTTTCTCTTTCCCAAAAACCCTGGCAATTCAAATTGCCAGGGTTT
>JAZSJA010000029.1:0-2825 GCA_045534095.1 Acutalibacteraceae bacterium
TCACTCACAAAATTAAACAGAATTAGTAGGGGACGATGACAACATGGTCCCGTTCAAAAGAATAAAGTTTATTTAATGCGGGACGATGTGGGCATCGTCCCATACATTTATTACCATATTGGTAAATATTTATAATCGCAACGCAGTTCCGACATTTTGCACTTTGCGTTTTGCATTTTGCACTTACCCCAACAATCTCCAATTTATCGATATGTTTATCGTTATGAACATAGCGAAAATTTTTCCGGTTTTCTACCCATCTACAAACATATGCACCATGCTTAAAATTTTTCGTTATTTTCAAAAATTCTTCTTGACAAACGCAACAAAATAGTATATACTATCAAAGCTGACGAAAAACAGCATACTTCGGGGTGTAGCGCAGCTGGTAGCGCGCCACATTTGGGATGTGGATGCCGCAGGTTCGACTCCTGTCACTCCGACCAAAATAGCAGTTTCGACATATGTCGGGACTGTTATTTTTTTGTTTTGGTTTGGGGAGTCGAACCTCATGGAGGTTTTTGCGTTAAGAAAATGATTCGGTGAATCATTTTTAGCAAAAAGCGGTTGGCGGGTACCGAAATCCGTAAGGATTTGGGTCGCCAAGTGAGCAGTATGCAAGGCGTAGCCGCAGCAGATGTTCGACTCCTGTCACTCCGACCAAGGGATTTCCAATAGGAAGTCCCCTTTTTTTATTTAATAAAAAACTCACCAAAACTAATTGGTGAGCCATCTTTTGACGTCGCTATCCCCTATTATACAAAATCGTATGCGAAATACGAAAAATCCTGTGTGTATAGCGCTCAAGAAAGATTTACCCGTAATCGGGTAGCAACATTTTAGCACGATGTTATTGCAAAAGTCAACCCGTATTCGGGTAATATCGCACTATTTTGCAGTTATCATATTATTAACCCATAAATGGGTAATGATTATGATGAGGTGCAAATTATGGAATACTCTGAAATTTATGTGAATCGCATCAAGTCCTTGTGCAAACAGAGGGGCCTTGCAATAAATAAACTTGCAACCATGAGCGGTGTGAATCAGTCCACCCTTGATAATATCGTAAGGGGTATAACAAAAGACCCAAGAGTGAAAACACTCCATAAAGTTGCAATCGCATTCAACATGACATTAGCCGAATTTCTTGACTTCGACGAGTTGAACGATTACTCATTTGAAGATGCCGATGATGAAGAATAAAATACAACAACTATGAGCAACAGTATAACGGACAGACAAGAATGTCTGTCCCTACGCGGTTGCTTTTTATTTTTGTGGGTGGTATAATTATTTTGAAAAATAAAAATTTGAAGAACACACCTTGTAGGGTCGGGTCTCTGTGCCCGACCGCGAGTGACATTAAAATTAACGGGCAAGCACGGAGACCTGCCCCTACAACCAACTATATTAATTTTGTTATAAAATTGCGTCGCAGACCATACATTTTGCACTTTGCGTTTTACATTCATCTATACAAATTCCAATTTATCAACGAGAGTTCATTTCAAGGAGGTTCCTATGAAAAAAATACTATTATTAATCATTCCTGCACTTTTAATAGTGACAGTTCTTGTTTTCTCACATTTTTCACCACTTCTTATATTGGGGGAAACGACAATGCCGTTTACAAATGATTATGAAATTCCCGATAGTATTCCCGAATACCAAGTGATTTCTACGGGTGAGAAAACCGATTGGACGGCTAAATGGATTTGGGATAAGGAAAACCTGACGGAAGAAAATGTCTGGATGTGCTTTAATAAAAAGGTAATTCTTGAAAATATTCCTCAAGAACTTATTGCTCACATTTCAGCTGACTCGAAATATTGGCTTTACATAAACGGAGAAACCGTTGTTTTTGAGGGAAGTGTGAAACGAGGTCCTGATGAAAACAGTTGCTATTATGACAGTATAGATATTGCACCATATCTTAAAGAGGGTGAAAACTCAATTTGTGCTTTGGTATGGTTCTGGGATAATGAAACAAGTTACTCCTACAATAGTAGCGGTCAGGGCGGATTCCTTTTTGAAGCAAAAAATGAAGATATCACCATACTTTCCGACAATAGTTGGATAGTAAAAAAACACAGTGCTTACGGTGACAGCATTTTTTACAAGCCCAATTACAGACTTCCTGAACACAGTATTTATTTTGATGCAAGGGAAGATATAGGCGATTGGCTCAATACATCTTTTGATTTTTCTTCTTGGGAAAATGCTACCGAATATGCTGTCGGTGGTGAGGGTACATATGGCAAACTTTATCCGAGAGGAATACCATTCTTGAAGGATTACGGTCTTAAGGACTATGAAAATACAAAGGATTATGAAAACTACACTGTAAAAAATCTTTTTGGTAAAAAAATTTTCTTAGACATTCCATATAACGCACAACTGACTCCATATCTTAAAATCATTGCACCTGAAGGCAAGAAAATTCGCATAACAACAGAGAACACTCTAATCGGTGCAGTTTCAACCACCTATATAACTAAAGAGGGCGAGCAGGAGTTTGAGGCTTTAGGTTGGTTTAACGGAGAGCATATTACTTATGACATACCATACGGCGTTACAGTTGTTTCTCTCAAGTACCGTGAAACGGGATATGACAGTTCATTCTGTGGTAATTTCAAATGCGATGACGAATTTTTGAATTCTTTGTGGCAAAAATCTTTGCGTACACTCTATGTCAATATGCGTGATAATCTTATGGATTGTCCCGACAGAGAAAGAGCTCAATGGTGGGGTGATGTCACAATCGAAATGAATATGACAATGTACTCTATGGATAGCAATTCTTACTTACTCTATCAAAAAGG
>JAZSJA010000057.1:0-2016 GCA_045534095.1 Acutalibacteraceae bacterium
GCACCGTTACCACCCTGTGAACCATAAAGTGCAGTTGCAGCAGCACCCTTCAACACGTTGATGGATTCAACGTCGTCCATATTCACCGCATTCTTGTTGGTGATAGAACCGTCAACCACGTAGATAGGTTCGCTACCGGCAGGGCTGGTAAAGTTAGTAGAACCACGGAGCACGATAGAACCTGAGTCGAAAGTAGCACCAGAAGCACCGAAGAAACGGGCACCGGCAATCTTACCGGCCATTGCGTTACCAAGGTCAGTCTGACGGGCTACGGTCAACTTTTCGCCATCCACCTTCTGGGCAGAGTAACCGATTGACTTTTCCTTACGGCTCAAACCCTGAGCAGTTACAACCACTTCGTCCAATGATTCGGTTGCAGACTTCAACATGATGTTGAGCACGCCCGGAGCGATAGCTACTTCTTCAGTACGCAAACCCACGAACGATACAACAAGGGTTGTTGCTGAAGACGGGCAATCATCGATGGTGAACTTACCGTCGATGTCGGTAACACGACCGATAGGAGGGTTAGTCCCCTTGACGATAACTGTAGCACCGATTACTGGAACCGAAACTCCATCCTCCATTGTAGTGACAACACCTGTCACTGAAGAGGTCTGTGCTGATGCTATACCCACCCACATTACCAGTGCGGCAAGCATCGAGAACAATTTTTTTTCCATAAATCTCTCTTTTTTTAATTAAACATTATTTAGTTCTCTCATTTATTTACGTATCATCAATGGAGGCGAAAGATGCAAACGAGACTCTGTTAGTTCCACGGGAACTTAGCTGTCCTATTGCAAATAGCCTGCCATATGGTCTTGGCCTTCGAGAAGAATAAAGGTTTCCGATGTCGGTTCCAGATCAGCAATAATGATTCTCTCTTCTATTCTCTCTTTCTTATCATAGACAGGGGTCTGTCTTTTCAAGCCCATTTTGGGGCGCTTTTCAGCTTCTTGCTTCGTTTAAGCTGTTATCCAAAAAGGATTATTCGGCTGCAAAATTATGTATTTTTATTATATCTCGCATCTTTTTTCATAAAAAAATGAAATAAAAAGCAAAAAAAAGTGTTTTTTTGATGGAAATGTAAGATTTTGGTGACTTTATGGAGTTATTCTTTCCCTCGTTTTGCCCCTTTAGGGATAGTTCTCCTTTTTTTCACACAAATTATTCTGTAAATACGGCATTTGTCTTCTTTTCACTCCATTTTTTCAGTTCTAAAATTCGGCAATTAGCCAATTTGGTAGAAATCGGGTAG
This sequence comes from Acutalibacteraceae bacterium, assembly GCA_045534095.1. Taxonomy (GTDB): domain Bacteria; phylum Bacillota; class Clostridia; order Oscillospirales; family Acutalibacteraceae; genus UMGS1279. Next base: position 1,262 of record JAZSJA010000057.1, read on the forward strand.
AACAGATCTATATATAATTATATAATAAGGTATATACTTGTCATACAACAAGCGATGCAAAGCCTTTAAGCTCTTTACAGGATTTTCACTCATTTTCCTTACACTCCTTACACCGACAATCAACCTACAGATTATCAATAAAATAAGGTTGTAAGGAGTCCTGCCACCCTCCTTACACCGCTTCCACCGTTTTCGTATGTGTGACAAATAGTTTAATGAGAGGAAAGTTGAAGAAGAATTCTCAAAAGTTGTACAACTTTTGAGGCTAAAAACTATTTCTTCCAAAACGTGAAGGCGAAAAAAGATTTCGCCTTCACGTTTCAAAAATTTGTGGACGCGTATCCTTATTGTTGATTGCGGCGGTGTAAGGAGTGTAAGGAGGGTGGCAGGACTCCTTGCAACCGTTACTTCTTGATATACAATTATTTACCACCCGGAGGCAGGAGTGTAAGGGATTGTCGGATTTTTAAGGGGGCTGCCTCTAATTGGGTAGAATATGGGTAGAACAAGATTGTAGCATACCCCTTTCACAAAGCTTCTAAAAAGGGATGGCCTATATCTTGTCAGTTTTTCTTATTTTATTAACATCCTGCATTTCAATTATTTACAGACTGACGAAGTTCCCGCGGAACTTTGTCTTAAAATATTTTTACCTGCCGTTAAAAATAACAAACAAATGAGAGAACTAAATAATGTTTAATTAAAAAAAGAGAGATTTATGGAAAAAAAATTGTTCTCGATGCTTGCCGCACTGG
>JAZSJA010000145.1:0-2323 GCA_045534095.1 Acutalibacteraceae bacterium
AATAATTAACAAAAATTACGGATTTTAAAAGGAGTGGTTTTAGAACCACTCCTTTTTGTTATATAATGTTATATAATGTATTATATAATTTTTGAAAAATAATACTAATATTTGGTAATAGTTAACCTTGAATACCAAAAAACACTGTGCTATAATTTAGTTTGGATTTTTTTAAAAAAGAGGTTGATATAAGGTGAATATTCTACTTTCTGTTTCCGTCGCTTTATTGGCGGGTCTTTTAATGACTCGTTTGTTTAAACGTTTCAAATTACCATCAGTTACCGCTTATCTTGTTGCGGGTGTTCTTATTGGCCCCTACTGTTTAGGTGGTCTTGGTGTTGATGGTTTGGGATTTAAAACACATAACTCCGTTGAGGCACTTTCTCTTATTTCTGAGGTTGCACTTGCTTTTATTGCTTTTTCAATAGGTAATGAATTCCGTGTACAAGACCTTAAAAAAACGGGAAAACAAGCCTTTATTATTGGTGTTTTACAGGCCTTAGGTGCACTTTTAATAGTTGATATTGCACTTATAGGTATGCATTTTATTATGCCTGATAAAATCTCAATATCTCAGGCAATAACCTTGGGTGCCATTGCCACTGCAACCGCCCCTGCAGCAACACTTATGGTTGTTCGTCAGTATAAGGCAAAAGGTCCTCTTACCAAGCTGCTTCTTCCAATAGTTGCTCTTGATGACGCTGTGGGTCTTGTTGCTTTTGCAGTTTCATTTGGTATTGCAAAATCCCTTGTTAGTGATGGAATAGATATCATTTCCATTATAGTTAATCCCTTGGTAGAAATTGCTTGCTCTTTGTTATTGGGTGCAGTAATGGGTTACATCCTTACCATTTTAGAAAAACTTTTCAATTCAAATACCAATCGTCTTAATCTTACAATAGCATTTGTCTTTTTAACCGCTTCTATTTCTATGATAGATTTCCATATAGGGTCGGTTCACGTTCAGTTCTCCTCACTTCTAGTATGTATGATGCTTGGTACCGTATTTTGTAATACCTGCCCGCTCTCTCATGATTTAATGGGTGCATCAGATAAATGGACTTCGCCCCTTTTTGCTATATTCTTCGTTATAAGTGGTGCTGAGTTAGAACTCTCTGTTTTTACCGATTACGCAATTGTTATAATAGGCGTTGTTTATATTGCCTTCCGTTGTATTGGTAAATATTACGGTTCTTTGATCAGTGCAAAAATGGTTCATTGCAGCCCTTCAATTTGCAAATATTTGGGTATTACACTTTTCCCACAAGCCGGCGTTGCCCTTGGTATGTGCACAACTGCAATGTCTCTTGGAGCACCAGGTGAGCTTATACGCAATATAACTCTTTTCGCCGTTTTGATTTATGAGCTCTTTGGACCTGTATTTACAAGAATAGCTCTTACCGCCGCAGGGGAAATTAAGCCCATTTCAGATGAGGTTAAAATGCGTCGTCAAACTAAACTTGAAGATGCTCAAAACCGTAATGCAGAATAATTTAAGGGTAGAGAAATGAACATTAAAGGTGCGATTTTTGACTTTGATGGTACTATAGGCGATTCTTTAGGCTATTGGGAATGGCAATTTGAAGAAATTTCAAAGATATATTGTAATGGTAAAAAACTATCCCTCACCCTTGAGGATGATAAAAAATTCCGTACTTCACTCATAACCGATAGTATGAAGCTTTTGCACGAAAAATACAATATTGCAAAAAGCACAGATGAACTTATAAAATACGTTAACGATAGTATAAAAAGGTTTTATTTAAGCGAGGTAAAGCCCAAAGTAGGGGCTATAGAATATCTTGAGTATTTAAAAAGCGAGGGCGTTAAAATGTGCGTTGCCTCTGCAACGGCTGAACCTGAGCTGAAGGTTGCCGTAAAGTGCTGCGGCTTTGAAAAGTATTTCGATAAGCTTTTTTCCTGCTCAACACTGGGTTTTGGTAAAGAAAAGCCTGATGTGTTTTTAATGGCTTTAGATTATCTCGGAACCGATATAAACGAAACCTATGTGTTTGAGGATTCGTTACTTGCTTTAGAAACCTCTAAAAAAGCAGGCTTTAAAACGGTGGGGATATATGATGCAAACAATCCATACACCGAGGAAGATATTAAAAAATTTTCGGATGTTTTCATAGGTGCTGATAAAACTCTTGCAAATTTAATAGAAAAATAACAAAGAGGATGTAAAAAAACATACGTGCGATAAATTGTAGTTTGAAGGTGTAAATTTTGGGGGGAAAATGAATCCCACCACCGCAAGCGGTCCCCCTCCCTTTAACAAGGGAGGCAAATTTTCCAAATACCCAAAATGAGTGTAACCCTG
>JAZSJA010000075.1:0-2853 GCA_045534095.1 Acutalibacteraceae bacterium
GTAACATTTTCAACACCTGAAGTGGTAGTAAGATTTAGACTATACGCCCTACCTGGAACAAAGCCTGTAACTTTTGTAAAGACAGAACGGCTTTTAATGCCAGCATTGCTAATGGTAATAGAACCGTTTGAACCGGTAGCACTACCCCAAGAAGCACCATCCATTGTAGTTCCATCTGATACTTTCCATGTTACTCCATCAGTAAAATCAGATGCAGCAATCATTTTTTCCTCAATGTTAAAATTATTAAAGGTTGCTGCGGTTACAGTACTGTCAAATTTAACAGCAAGATAAATAAAATTATTTGTTGTGGTGAAGGTCTTAGCTGCAACACCATTTGTAAAGGTACTACAGTTATTGCTATTGATACGAGTTTGACCATTTGCGCCATATAAAATATGGTTTTTAAAGTTTGCGGTATCATCAAGAACAATTGTAACATGTTCAATACCGGAAGTTGGAATACTAAAACTTAAATTATATGTTGCACCAACTTCAAAACCCGTAATTTTTGCAAAAACAGAACGAGATTTTAATGCTCCTGTATCATCACTAAAAACAACAGAACCATCTGCACCCTTTACCGCTCCCCACAATTCGCCTTCCATTGTGGTATCAGTGGCTTTTGACACCTTCCACGTTACACCATCTGTGAAGTTTGCGGCAGTTACGCCCTCTGCTGATACTGAAACCCCAGGAACTACTACTGTTCCCATAATCAAAACCAGCAAAAGAATGATTGATAAAACTTTTTTCATAAAAATTCCTCCTTAAAAATATATATTTAAAGCGTTTTGAGCAAACGCAAAGCGCGCATTTGATCGGGATCTATTGTGCCGTCAGGCTCAAAATGAATATCAAAAGTAATAATACCACCACGTTTATGGATTTCATCAACATAATCAAAAAGCCAACCGGGTTTATATTTACAACCTTTAAGGCCCCAGCCTTCAACCTGACTTGCGCCTTCGCTACCCAAGAAGGTAAGAATATGCCAACGGGCACCGCAACCATCCATAAAAGGGTGATATGGTAAATTGCCAAGAGTTACAACCTCACCTGCTGTATAATCATCATATTTAGCACCACGACGAGGACTAAGTACAAGTTCAGCATTGTCTTGATCAATACAACTGTGAATATTACTTGCTATAGCAGCATCAGGATTACCCGCACGAAAAGCATCGGCATACATTTTTAAAAGTTCAGGTTTCTCTTTATAACCTATCCACATACCATCATGCCACCAAGCTTTAACTTTACGACCGTAACGAAGTGAATATTCCTTAACTACTTCTGCCCATTTTATAACAAAGGATTCATGAAGCACTCTTTCTTCATCATCCCAACAGTTTAAAGCTTCTTTTGCTTTTTTATCACGCGTAGGACCATCGCCTGTAAAATAAAGCATTAAGCTAATATCATACTTATCTAAAGCGTTAAATAACTTATCAATAAAATCTATACGTGAACAAGCTTCTCCCGGCTTGTAACCTGTGTATTTATCGTAAGTAGAGTTTGGTGCCAACATAAAGCGAGTTTGTTGCATTATTGTAACTCCGCACCAACCTGCACCAATTTCATTAAGTTGTGCCGCAAAATGTTCAACGTCAAATTCGTTGATTTTTTCTTCCCAAGGGGTAAGCTTTTGGGGGTCTGATACATCGTAAACGTTATCCGTTCCTACACTTTGAATAACTTCTGTACCTGCTGCCGGTTGATGAAGAAAGTGTAAAAACACGCCGTATTTTTTCTCATACATCCATTTGGTTCTGTCGATTTTTTCCATTACTGTTCTCCTGAATTCTGATAAACTGGTATTTAAACACAATTTTAAGCGTTTATAGCACTGATATCAATAGCCAAAAAACAACACTCGATTTTTAACAAAAATATAAATTTAGGCGTTTTTTGTACATTAATCACATAAAGGTAAGCCAAACTCTCCCTCGTATATTTAAATTATACTAAGTCAAACTTGACAACACAAGTCAAATGTGCTACTATGTATAGACAAATATTAGCGCTCGTTTTATTTGGAGGTAATAATTGGTGTTTTATATAATTGATGGAAATATAATTGGTTTTTTTACTTCAATGAGGTTATCAAACTCAAATCCCATTCCCGAACACCTACATGGCAGTTTTGAAATCCTTATTGTATCAGAAGGTTCTATTTGTGTAACCGTAAATAATAGTGAATATTTATTAAAAAGGGGCAACGGAATTTTCATAAATTCGTTTGAAAATCATTTGATAAAAAATTGTGATAATTCCGTCTTTTATGCACTTATGTTCACAAAAGAAACAACCCCCCACTTATACAATTTTTTAAAGGATAATTCTGTTGAAAACCCTGTTTTTTCAATTTCTAACGAAAGCGAAGCCATCTTAAAACATTGCTTACCCGAACAAACACATATTGATGATGTTTTTCGTGCTCACGCCGTGCTATCTCCCGTCATTTTTGACCTTTATCAAGGTTGCACTTTCGTTTCTAATAAAAACAGGATTAACGACTCTTTCTACACCATTTTGGAATATATGAGCGCCCATGCAACTGAACAAATTACACTTGAATCTGTTGGTAAAGCAATCGGCAGACATCCAACCAGAATTAGCAGTTGTTTAAACAAATACTCGTCTTTAAATTTCAACACAATTTTAAACCGAATGAGATGCTCATATGCTGTATCTGAAATGTACAACAATGCCAACCTTTCTATAACAGAAATCGCATATCAAGCGGGATTTGGAAGTATCCGCACCTTTAACCGTGCCTTTTTAGAGGTTTACGGAGTAACGCCAACTAAATTCAGGCAGCAGAAAAAATAGTTATCATCCCCATTTGTA